>JAUVSF010000019.1 GCA_030597245.1 Acidobacteriota bacterium | reverse complement strand
CATGCTCCAGGGGGACCATGGAAAGGTGTACTACCGCAACATTGTCCTGACGCCGGCAGAATAGCGAATCTGCTCTAACTCTTTGCGACTTGGCGTGAACTCGACCGAACTCACGCAAAGCTACCCAAACACTGAGTTCGAAGGTTGAGTTGATTGACCTTTAGGGCACGCGAATCCGGGTCAACCCACTTCTTTCACAGGCTACCGGCCTCTGTAGATTCAATTGTTGTTTTCATCGGAACCGGAGGATCCATCTTAATGAGCGAATTCATTCATGTCACTTAGTTCGATCGATCTGATTACTTTCGTAGGGTTCATCGCACTGGTCGTAGGGGTCTCTCTTTGGGCATCTCGCAAGAAGAAACGAACCACTGAGGATTACTTTCTGGCCGGAAGAGGTTTGACCTGGTGGCTGATCGGCTTCTCTCTGATTGCTTCCAATATCTCCTCCGAACATTTCATAGGAATGTCAGGACAGGGCTTTGATCTGGGGTTAGCGATCGCCAGCTTCGAGTGGATGTCGGCTTTAACCCTGATCATCATCGCCTTTGTCTTTCTGCCCAGATTCCTCAGTAGCGGCATCTACACGATGCCGGAATTCCTGGAGTACCGGTACAACAAAACCGCCCGGCTCTTGATGGCCATATTCATGGTGTTCTTCTATGTGTTTGTCTCCCTGAGTGTTGTCCTTTACTCGGGTGCACTGGCACTGAGAGCCACTTTCGGTCTTGACCTGGTTACCGGCATCTGGTTGATTGGATTGCTGGCCGGCTTCTACACCGTTTACGGTGGCTTAAAGGCAGTGGTGTGGTCCGATTTGATTCAAGGACTGGCGCTGCTTTTAGGAGGCCTGCTGGTAACGGTTCTAGGCTTTATCGAGGTTGGCGGAATCGGAGCATTTGTCGCTAAGTCAGGAGACAAGCTTCACACTGTGCTTCCCTGGAATCACCCTGACATGCCCTGGGTAGCTGTCTTCATTGGAGGTCTGTGGGTACCGCATATCTTCTATTGGGGACTGAACCAGTTCATCACCCAGCGAACCCTGGCTGCAAAAAATCTCGAGGAGGGTCAGAAGGGAATTCTTTTCGCCGCATCCCTGAAAATCCTGATTCCCTTTATCGTTGTGTTTCCCGGCATTATGGCCTTTGAACTGTATGGGGACGTTATCACTTCCAAGGATGAAGCTTACCCCTATCTGATCAAGCAAATACTCCCCACCGGTTTGATTGGAGTGATGTTTGCAGCACTGTTTGGTGCAGTGATGAGCACACTGGATTCACTCCTCAACTCTGCAGCGACGATTCTGACCATCGACATCTACAAAAGTCACATTAACAGGGAAAGCTCGCCCAGGCGACTGGTCGCTGTCGGACGGATCTTGACGATCGTGCTGGTTTTGTTCGGTTGCACGTGGGCACCCATCGTAGGAACCTTTGACAAAGGCATCTACATGTTTCTCCAGCAGTTCTGGGGGTTCATTCAACCCGGAGTTGTGGCAGCGTTTCTGTTTGGAATCATCTGGAAAAGGGTGCCGCCCTGGGCTGCCGTTAACGGAATGCTGTTGAACTTCCCGATCTATGGACTGCTCTTGTGGTTCCTGCCGGAAGTGGCCTTTCTACATCATATGGCCATCACTTTCATCCTGATCGGTCTCTACGTAATCATTCACACCATGTTGTGGCCACTGGAGAAACCTGCAGTTATCCCGGTCCGATATAAGTTCGAAAACCGGATTTCTACGGGAGCTATCGTCTGGAGCGCAATGATCGCAGTGACGGTAATAGGTCTGTATATCGTCTTCTTCTAGCCTTCGAATTCAACCAGGAGGAAGCACCTGTGCCGGCAATAACACGCCGGATCTCCGTGTAGGTGTTTAGCCCCACGCTCAGGCAGGCTTCGCTGACCACGTACGGTCCATCAAAACCACACTTACGAAAGGTGATCGATTACGAGTACGCGCACGAGCAGGAGCACGACGTTCCAGGGAGCGAATTCGGCTGTCTCTGAGCTTCGCAAGGCTCTCAACCCAACCCGGAACTCTCAGGCATGCCGGTTTGGGCTCGAGAGCCCTATTGCCTCGTTATTTCGTTCTCAGGTCCTTGAGTTGGATTCCCTTTGCCTTCAGTGCAGCAGGCTCGGCTAGAAGATCGGCAGCTGCCGCCTCGTCCACAACGTAGGTGAGCTCACCACCCTTCTGCACATACTTCTGGCTGTACGACAGGGGAACCTCCGGACTGGCTTTCTCCAGGACCGCTCTGGCTAACGCCTCGGTCTTTCTTGGACCATTGGCAACCAGCAGCACAGATTTCGCCTGGAACACCAGATCACAAGACATCGAAATCGCGTATCGCGGCGACTGCCTGAGCAACTCAAAATGTCCGTCGGCCACCGCATGTTCTCGCGTCACGCGATCCAGCTCAACCAGGAGCAATCCTTTAAGGTTGAAGGGGATTCCGGTCTCATGAAAAGCCACGTGTCCGACTCCGCCGACACCAATGATCTGGAGATCAACGCCACCCATCTTGCGCATTTTGCGCGGATACGCTTCCAGAACCTCCCTGCGCACCCAGTCCAAATAAGCCGACGAGGCGTCTTTGCGAATGACGATTGCTTTCCCCTTTGAAGTACCTTCGGCTCTCCAGTCGTTAGGATTGGCCTTAAGTTCCTTCACTAGAGTCGTCTGCTCAATGAGGGTCCCCCAGGGAACATTAGTCTCAATCGGCTTCTTCTCGAGAAGGCTGAACAGGTTCTCAATCATGAAATACGAGTAGCTTTCCGGATGCAGAGCCCGCTGTTGCGCATTCTCACCAGGCAGACCCACATACTCGTCCAGGTTAAATGACCGCCAGCGCGAGCTATCCACTTTCCCCTTATTCGCCGCGGCGGCGATTCCCCGATACAGACCCGTTGGGGAACTGCCGGTGGCGAGACCCAACACAACTTCACTCTTCTTTTTCTGAAGTGCCCGGACAGACTTCTCCGTCAAATCGGTGGCAACCTCACTCATCTGGTCAAAATCTCTTGTAATCAGAATCTTCCAGGACATTTAGAACCTCTTTTCATAGTGGGAACGGCATCTTGGCCGACCACTGTTTAGCTCATGGCCTCCTTGACAGCGGCCACCACGGTTTCACAGTACTTCTGTGTCACTTCATCCGACGGACCCTCCACCATCACACGGCAGACATTCTGGGTTCCGGAGAAACGCACCAGTACTCTTCCTTCGTCACCTAATTCCGCTTCAACTTCCTTAATAACCTTTACCAACTCGGGCAGGCTGTCGACGGGCGGCTTGCTGCTTACCTCAACGTTGATCAGTTTCTGGGGGAATACCCTCATCAGGCCGGCCAACTCAGAAAGCGGCTTACCCTCCTGCACCATGGCGGCAACGAGTCGCATGGCAGCAATAATCCCGTCTCCGGTCGTGTGATGGTCAAGAAGGATGATGTGCCCAGATTCTTCTCCGCCCATCACACTTCCAAGCCGTTTCATGTCTTCCAGGACATAACGGTCTCCAACTTTGGAGGCGTGATATCCGAAGCCTTGTTCTTTACAAGCCACCGTCAGCCCAATATTGCTCATCACTGTGGTGACCAGGAGATCGCTTCGTAACGTTCCCGCATTCCTGGAGGCATTGGCAAGAATCAACAAGATCTGGTCCCCGGTCAACTCCTGTCCGGTCTCGTCCACTGCAATGAGACGGTCACCATCTCCGTCGAAGGCGAGGCCAACTGCAGCTCCAACCTCGACGACATGGGCCCGGAGGTCCTCGGTGTGCTGTGATCCACAGTTCAGGTTGATGTTGAAACCATCCGGCGAGTTGTGGAGAGTATCAAGTTCTGCACCCAACTCTGAAAAAGCAGCTGGGCCAACCTGGTAGGTTGCACCGTTGCCAACGTCGAGGACTATTCTCAATCCCTTCATTGACAGGTCACGGGGAAAGGCATTCTTCGCAAAAACAACATATCTGCCGGAAGCGTCCCCCATGTGATGCACTCGTCCGATTTTCCGGCCATCGGGAAGAAGCGAGTCAAGTTCATCGCCCAGGATGAAACCCTCAATCTCCTCTTCCTTCTCATCCGGGAGCTTGTAACCATCCCCACCGAAGATCTTAATGCCATTGTCCTGAAACGGATTGTGCGAGGCAGAAATGACGATCCCCGCATCTGCTTTGATGTTCTCCGCGATGAAAGATACCGCGGGAGTAGGAAGGACGCCGGCAAGATAAACGTCGCCCCCCATGGAACAGATACCCGCCGCAAGCGCGCTCTCCAGGGCTGACCCTGAGACCCGGGTATCTCTGCCTATGACTACTTTACTCCTGCCCTCACTCTTTCCAAATACATGTGCTATGGCCTGGCCAACCCTCATCGCCGTTTTGACGTCTAAAGGGGGTTTGTTCGCCTCGCCACGAATGCCGTCAGTTCCAAAAAACTTTCTCATCTAATTCCTCCATGTTTCGGGTGCGTATCATCACTTCAAGACACTCCACGCCTGGCGGGAGGTCTCGTCTACAATCTTCTGCAACCACTCCGTACCGGTACCGGCCAGGTTTTCCTCTAACGCCTGGATAGTTGCCACATAACTTCCGTCAGTTTCGCTCCGCGTCTGCGCGAGGCCCTCAAGAAAGGCATCGCGGTTCTCCTGGCCCGCTTCAAGAATCTGGCCCGACGAGATCTTCTCGATGATCTCGTCTTGCCGTTCGAACAGGTCCTTTCGAAGCTGCGTTACAAACCTCTCCGGGACCGATGTTGTGTCAAGGTTCTTAAGCAGCGCGGCCAGCCGCTTCTTTCGTTCTGCGAGCGCGGACTTCAGATTGCTGAGCCCGCCGTCGAGTAGCTGCTCCCCGAACTCATCGCCGAGGAAGAAGGACCGACGTACGTGCGAATACCACTGCTCCAAGGCATACAGATTCCCGATATACTGCAGGTTATTCTCAAACAATCGTGCGATTCCCGGATAAAGGTTGGGTACATAATCAATTGTCTTCTGTTTCGGCGGTTCGACCAGGATCAGCTTCCCATCCTCCAAACAGTCGTCGCGACAAATTGCCCCTGCCCCGATCACCGTGCCGAAACCAAGGCGAACCGGCCCCACCAGACCACCCTGTCCACCGAGAAAGATGCGCAGTTGATTCAACATAACCCCCCGGGGTACATCACCGATGAGGGAAGCAGTCGCTTTGTGACCATCAGGAGTGAAGTTGAAATGAATATAGGAACTGCCCACTTCACTGTGATCTTTCCGGCTGGTTCCCCCTGCCATCAGGCAGTCACAGAAATTGATAAGACTTCCGAGGGTTACGAACGGCAAAAGGATGGTTTGCTTGAGTCCGACCGTATGGGCTCCGTTCGCCTCTTCTTCCAGGATGGTGCCCTGTCGCACATGAGCACCGGAACCCATGTTGGCACCCTCCAGGAAAAGAGCCCCCTGAAAAAAACCTGATTTCAGAGAAACGCTTTTGCCGAGTTGACACTCGTCTACCGTGACGGGGCCTTCGACACCCAGGTTGCATCCCGAGGCGATTACCGTACTGCGGCCTCGAATCCTGCAGCCAGGATGTAGAGATACACCGTCGCCGGAGATCTGGTTGACTTCAACTTCTTCCCCGATTTCAACACTCTCGGGATTTGAAATAGTAACGCCTTTTGCCCGCAGGGCACTTATCTTGTCCAAAGCAGGAAACTCCCTTCAATAATGTGTTTAAACCAAACGTTTCAGGATCTGCTGCGGGTGCGGCTCCGAAAAGCCGCACCCGAGGGAGACACAAAGCCCGCTATTTGAGGGCAGCCTGGGCCGCCGCCAACCGCGCTATCGGAACCCGGTATGGCGAGCAACTCACGTAGTTGAGACCCAGTTTGTGACAGAAGGCGATCGAACTCGGATCGCCGCCATGCTCGCCGCAGATCCCAACTTCAAGCTCAGGCCTTATGCCCCTGCCCTTCTCAACCGCAATCTGCATCAGCTGACCGACACCATCCTGATCCAGCGACTGGAACGGATTCTCCGGCAGCACCTCCTGCTCGACATAGGTCAGCAGGAACCGTGCCTCGGCGTCGTCCCTCGAGTAGCCGAAGGTCATCTGCGTCAGATCGTTCGTTCCGAAGGAGAAAAACTGGGCAATTCCGGCGATCTCGTCAGCCGTCAATGCGGCACGCGGGATCTCAATCATGGTCCCGAACTTGTACTCGACGGTAATGCCCTTTTCCTCCATCACGGCATTCGCCACGTCCTCCAGAATCGGCTGGATCACCTTGAGCTCATTGACATGCCCGGCCAGCGGAATCATCACTTCAGGTTTGACGACAACACCCTCCTTGGCCTTGTTACAGGCTGCCTCGAAAATCGCCCTGACCTGCATCTTAACCAGTCCCGGCATGATGATACTCAACCTGACACCGCGCAAGCCCATCATTGGGTTACTCTCATGGAGTCCCTCGATCGCAGCCAGCAGGTCTTCTGCTTCCGCAAGACCGTCAGTTTCCTGCTTGATGCGTTTCGTGAGGACTGTCTTGAGAACCTCATCGTGATCGGGCAGGAACTCGTGAAGCGGCGGGTCGATCAACCGAATGATCACCGGCAAATCGTCCATTGACTGGAAAATACCCTCAAAGTCACTCCGCTGCATCGGTAGGAGCTCATCTAAAGCACTCTGACGATCTTCATCGTTCTTCGCGAGGATCATGCGCTGGACGATCGGCAGTCGAACTTCTTCGAAGAACATGTGCTCGGTTCGACAGAGCCCTATGCCCTGTGCCCCATAGCTGCGGGCACGCTCGGCATCGGCGGGGTAATCGGCGTTCGCCCAAACCTGCAGGCGACGGATTTCGTCGGCCCAGGAAAGCAGAATGAGTAGATCTGTTTGCTCCTCAAACTCGGGAGCAACCGTTGGAATCTCACCCACAAAGACTTCTCCGGTAGTTCCATCAATTGATACCCAGTCGCCTTCTTTGATGATCTGACCATTTGCCTCAAACTGACGAGCCGCACCGTCAATGCTGACTTCACTGGCTCCACAGACACACGGGACACCGAACTGCCGGGCCACCACCGCGGCATGACTCGTAGCCCCGCCTTCACTCGTCAAGATCCCTTTAGAAGCCAACATGCCGTGCACATCGTCCGGCTTGGTGAAGGGACGGACCATGATGACATCCTTCCCGGCTTTGCCCCACTCTTCAGCCAAATCGGCATCGAAGGCAGCCACGCCCACCGCAGCGCCAGGCGATGCGTTGACTCCCTTGCTCAGAAGCTTGCCTTCAACGGCTGCAGCACTCTTGGCATCTGGATCAAACATTGGATGCATCAGTGCATCGACATCCGCCGGCTTGACTCTCTTCACCGCCTCCTTACGGTCGATAAGACCCTCGTTGGCCATGTCAACCGCAATCTTGACAGTTGCCCTTGCAGTCCGTTTTCCATCCCGAGTCTGCAGCATCCAGAGCTTTTCATTCTCGATTGTGAACTCAACATCCTGCATTTCGCGGTAGTGATGTTCTAATTTGTCGCAGATTTCCTGAAACTGCTTGTAGGCCTCTGGAAGATCCTGTTCGAGTTCATGAATCGGCTTGGTGTTCCTGATGCCGGCGACAACGTCCTCACCCTGTGCATTCAGGAGATAGTCGCCGTAAAGCTTGCGCTCACCGGTGGCCGGGTCCCGGGTAAACGTAACGCCGGTCCCTGAGTTCCAACCCATGTTTCCGAAGATCATGGTCTGGATACTGACGCCGGTTCCCAGGTCGTGCGAGATGCCGGCCGCGTTGCGGTAGTCAATGGCCCGTTTCCCGTTCCAACTCTTGAAGACGGCTTCCGTGGCGAGCTTGAGCTGCTCATATGGATCCTGGGGAAAAGCGCAACCCTCTTTACTAAGGGTGATTTGCTTGAATTCCTCGGTCAATTCCTTCCAGTGCTCAGCTGTAAGGTCCGTATCAGCCTTGGCTCCTACTCGATTCTTAAGGGCGTCGAGTGCGTGTTCAAAGAGCTCGTCGTCCAAGTCCAGAACAACCGACCCGAACATCTGGACAAGCCTTCGATACAGGTCATAAACAAAGCGTTCGTTACCTGTTAAGGCAATCATGCCTTGAGCTGTCTCGTCGTTCAGCCCGATGTTCAACACGGTATCCATCATTCCCGGCATGGAAAACTTGCCACCCGATCGGCAGGATACCAGGAGGGGATTCTGAGGGTCGCCGAACTTCTTTCCAGTGAGTTCCTCGACCCGGTTCATCGCTTCCCGTTCCTGTTCCAGGACGGCTCCGGCAACGTCTTCACCCCGGCTGAGATAGGCAAGGCATGCCTCCGTGGTAACCGTAAAACCGGGAGGTACAGGCGCGCCGATCCTGGTCATCTCGGCCAGATTAGCACCCTTGCCACCCAGCAAGGATCGTACGCCTTCCCAGTCTCCTCCAACATACTTCTCAGCTTCCTCAACTTCCTCGAAGAGGAAGACCCATTTCTCTGCCATTTTCCTTTCCCTTTCCTTTTCCTGAGCTGCCACTGCGTGCACTCATCACCGAGGGGTCCCGGAACTGAGGAATCTCAGCTCCTGACACCCTTAGAAACGCCACTTTAGAGTCTCAGGTCGAATGACCAATATAGAATGGTCTAACTTACTTAGGAACCTCTTAACTTATTCGTAATAGTCCAACCCCAGATGGGTTATCTGATCCTCACCCTTCAGGTACCGGAGTGTGTTCTTCAACTTCATCAGTTGGATAAACAGATCATGTTCAGGATAGAGACCCGGTGCAGTCATCGGACTCTTGAAATAGAAAGACAACCACTCCTGGACACCCGACATCCCTGATCGCCGCGCCAAATCGAGGAACAGCGCAAGATCCAGTGCCAGTGGAGCCGCCAGGATGCTGTCGCGACACAGAAAATCAATCTTGATCTGCATCGGATATCCCAGCCATCCAAAGATGTCAATGTTGTCCCAACCTTCCTTGTTGTCTTTGCGCGGCGGGTAATAATTGATCCTGACCTTGTGGTAGAAATCGTCGTACAACTCGGGGTACAGACTCGGCTGAAGAATATGTTCGAGCACCGATAACTTGCTCTCCTCTTTCGTTTTGAACGAAGCAGGATCGTCCAGGACTTCTCCGTCCCGGTTTCCAAGAATGTTCGTAGAGAACCAGCCGGATAGACCCAGCATTCTCGCCTTCAGACCCGGTGCGATGATGGTCTTCATCATGGTCTGCCCAGTCTTAAAATCCTTTCCACACAGAGGGACCTGATTCTCCTTAGCAAGCTCCGCAAAGGCTGGAATATCCACCGTCAAGTTCGGAGCACCGTTGGCAAATGGAATCCCCAGCTTGAGCGCGGCGTACGCATAGACCATGCTGGAAGGGATGTTCTCGTCATTATTCTCGAGACCCGCTTCCAGGCTTGCCAGTGACTGATGAACGTCTGACGGCTCAATGAAGATCTCCGTGCTTCCGCACCAGATCATTACGAGGGACTCCACCTGCTTTTCTTCTTTGAACCTGCGGATGTCGTCCATCACCTGGCCGGCCAATTCCATCTTGTCGGCCCCCTGCTTAACATGAGGCCCATCGAGTTTCTTGACAGCCCTGCGGTCAAACACCGCCTTGAGCGGCTGGAGGCTCTCGAGTTCCGGCTTCAGCTGCTCCAACAACCTTTCCTGAAGTACACCGCATTTCATCGCGGCAGTATAGGCCGAGTCTTCGAAGAGGTCCCAAGCCGCAAATTCTATGTCTTCGACCCCGTACAGAGACACGAAATCAGCGACCTTAGGTACCCGATTCTCGTTTCTCTTGCCCAGCCGAATCGTTCCCATCTGTGTCAACGATCCAAATGGTTTCCCCAAACCTTTCCTGATCGCTGCCACACCAGCTACGAACGTTGTGCTGACCGCTCCCAGGCCAACCAGCAGCACGCCGAGCTTTCCCTTTGTTAGTTCTATCTGTACACCGCTATTTTCCATTCTGATCTCCTTCCTGTACTATTTCCGATATATCCACGATTGACAGAAACAGATCTGAGATTTCCTTGAGCAACGCCAACCGGTTATTCCTCAGGCCGGCATCGTCGGTCATCACGAGGACTTTGTCAAAGAATCGATCAACCGTGGTCCTGATTCCCGCGATCAGTCTCAAAGCAGTCCCATAATCCTTCTGCTCCACACAATCTTTCACCCTGAGCCTCAAATTCTCGCAAGCAGAATGAAGCTCCTGCTCCTCTGCCTCGACAAGCTTCGAAACCTCCAACGGGGTAATCTCACCCTCGAACTTGTTGAGAATGTTCTTGGTTCTCTTGAAGGCAACTGCCAGTGCTTCAAAATCGGGCTCTCCCTTGATTTCAGCCAGCGCTTCCGCCCGGCGAAAAGCGTCATGGACAGTTGTCAGTCCACTTGACATCACGGCTCTGAGGACATCGTGGGAGAGGCCTTCACGCTGGAAAATGTAGTCAACCCTCTTTTCCAAAAAGCTCTGGACATCTTCAAAAACGTCAGCGGCGGGTCTCTCTGTCGAGAACTGCCGCTGCGCCATTCTTATCAACTCAGCCATGGGCATTTCAAGAGCGCTGCTGAGTAACAAAGCAACCAACCCCTGAGCTTGACGTCGAAGGCCAAAGGGGTCGCGGGATCCAGAGGGGATTATGTCAACTCCAAAACAGCCAACGATGGTGTCCAATCGATCCGCTATGGAGAGAAGCACTCCTGTCTGGGTTCGCGGTAAGTCGTCGTTCAGCGCAATCGGTCTATAGTGGTCATAAACAGCTCTCCAAACCGCTTCCGGGTAACCCTCCTGGCAAGCGTAAAGCCCTCCCATGATCCCTTGAAGTTCGGGGAACTCCCTAACCATGTCCGTCGTCAGGTCGGCCTTGCACAGAAAAGCGGCCGTTTCGAGGTCCTCACCTCCACCCAGACCCGCACAGATACTCCGAAGCCGGTTGGTCTTCTCCAGATAGGAACCCAACCGTTCCTGGAACAATACATGCTCCAGATCTGGAACCCTTTCCTGAAGAGGCTGTTTCTGATCTGTTTTCCAGAAGAACGCAGCATCTTCCAAACGCGCCTGGAGGACCTTTTCATGCCCCTTCTTGATCCTTCCGTCCGGGTCGCCATCCGTATTCACCACAGTCAGGAAGCTCGAAGCCAAATGACCTCCCTCATCAGCCAGCGAAAAGTATTTTTGATGGAACCGCATGACGGTGACGAGGACCTCTTCCGGTATGTGAAGAAAAGACTCGTCAAAGTCCCCTCTAAGCACCGTGGGGTATTCGTTGAGGTATACGACCGTTTCCAGAAGCTCCTCATCCTCGCGAACCTTCAGAGTTCCTGCCGCGGATCTGAGGCCTTCGGCTATCCTGTTCCTTCTATCGGCTGAGTCCGCAAGGACAAAATTGTCTTCCAGGCAAGAAAGGTAGGTGTCAACATCCTTCACAGGAATCGCAGCTTCCCCAAGGAAACGATGTCCTCGGGTCGTCCGACCAGACTTAACGCCTTCAAATTCGAAGCCGATTTCGGTGTCGTTCCACAGGCAGACGAACCAGCGCAGAGGACGGATGAACCGAAACCTGCTTTCTTTCCAGTACATGTTCTTCGGCCACGAGATTGAAGCAATGATCTCCGGAATCGACCTTCCGAGGATGTCAGGAAGAGGCTCGCCCTCAACCAGCCTTCGTAACACCAGGTACTCTCCCCGATCGGTGGTGAGCAGGTTCAGGTCATCGACCGATACGCCTTGTTTCCGTGCAAACCCTTCGGCGGCTCGGGTTGGCAGTCCGTCAGATCCGAAAGCAACTGATTTGGGCGGCCCTGACACCACATCTTCCTTATCCGGACAGCGTTCGGGGAGTCCTCGCGCAATTATGGCAAGCCGCCGAGGGGTACAGTATGCCTTCAGCCCCTCGCACTTCACCTGTTTCTCCTAGAACAGGGCTGCAAAAGCCTCCAGCAACTGCTGCAAAGCCGGTCGGATCATAGATGCCGGGATTTCTTCTGTCCCCAGCTCAAACAGGACTCTGTTATTCATTACCCTTCACGTACTGTTGCGCAATGCCTACCGCCAAGTTGCGAACACGGTTAATAATTCCGACCCGTTCCGTCACACTGATGGCTCCGCGACTGTCCAGCAGGTTGAACGCATGCGAGCATTTTAAGCAATAATCGTAGGCCGGCAGGAGGCAATCCGCCTCGAGGCACCTGAGCGATTCCTGCTCGTAAAGATCAAACAGCTGGAAAAGCATCTGTTTGTCGGCTAACTCGAAGTTGTATCTGGAGAACTCGCACTCTTCCCTGTGTCTGACATCACCGTAGGTGAAGCGATCGTTCCAACTCAGGTCGTAGACGCTTTCCTTTTCAGTGATGAAAGTCGCGATGCGTTCCAGCCCATACGTAATTTCGGCTGAAATGGGGTAAAGGTCCACGCCCCCGGCCTGCTGAAAGTAGGTAAACTGAGTTATTTCCAACCCGTTGAGCAAGACCTGCCACCCAATTCCCCAAGCTCCCAGAGTCGGGCTTTCCCAATTATCCTCTTCAAATCGCAGGTCGTTCTTCTCGAGCGGTATTCCAAGCGCTCGAAGACTGTCGAGATACACGTCCTGGACATCCTCCGGCGCGGGTTTCAGGATGACCTGCAACTGGTAGTGACGATAAACGCGGTTCGGGTTTTCGCCATACCGCCCGTCGGTCGGGCGTCTGGAAGGCTGGACGTAGGCAACCTGGTATGGCTGAGGCCCCAAAACCCTGAAGAAGGTTTCCGGATGCATCGTCCCAGCCCCTACTTCAACATCATACGGCTGTTGCATTACGCAACCGTACTCCATCCAGAATTCACCTAAATTATGAACAATTTCCTGAAACGTCCGCATATTATTGTCCAACAGCCCCAGCATTCAGCCGCGAATATCAAATGGGGGCCCAAACAGATCCAAAGGATGTGATCCCAAAGCCGAGGCTCCACATCCTTTCCCGTGACTTAACCAGTTTGGACGGATGATTCCGACTCAGAGGGCCTTCTGAGCCGCTATGTGAAAGCAACGTCTGGTGCTCTAAAACCTGCAGCAGATAAAAGTTACACCGCTCCGCCGCACGCTCTGTCCTGCAATCCTCTCTCTCGCCTTAATCCAATCCCCTTTCCCCGCAGTATGGAATACTACAGGAGCTCCTTCAACATTCGCTTCGCCTTCAGAGGTTTCTCAAGCTGGTATTCTATCAACTTCTCGGTAGCACTTCCTCACCGGGCGATCTCCCGGTCAGTCAGTGCAACTTTTCCCAACTCGGAAGGAGACAATTTCAACATCCGGATCGTCTTACTCGCGAGTTCTTCCGGGAGTAAAGTGTCCAGAGCCGGCAAGACACCTTCCAACCGTAATACCCAGAATTCGAAGTATCGGGCAAGGAGTTCAATAGAAGCGGTTCCGATCGCTTCTAGAACCGCATTCGTCAGTCGAAAAAGCTTCTCACTTTCGACCTGTTCACGAACGAACTCCACGACCAGTTCGGCAAAATAACTGCAGTACAGATTCTCCTCGAAACCCAACCGATACGCCGGCGAAGGCCGGATGATCTCACAACTCTGCAACACGACCAAGTCCTCGTGCTCTTTTCTCTTGAAAGTGACTCGAACTCGGGTCAATTGCTCCAAGCTCGCACCGAATCGGCTCCTTGATTTCTTGGCTCCGTACGCGACACCACGCAAGAGACCCGCACTCTTCGTCAAAAGGACAACGATCTTGTTGGCCTCACCAAAATCATAGGTTCGAAGTGTCAGAGCCTCAGAACTCTCTACCATGGATCGAGCCGAAGAATCTCTTCGCCCCAAGAGTGAGATCGCGAGGTAAGGACAAAGGGCGCACGCCCGGCGAACCCCGAGAACTGAGAAGTGGGCACCGGAAACTCGATTCTAATCCAGTTTCTCCCTGCGCGCAGTATACTCATTTAATTGCTTAACCCGAGAGCGAATCATCCGGTAGATCCTTCCCGCCAGACCGCTCGATACATAGACGGTAGCCACAATCATGAGAAACTGCTGTGAGTACCAAATAACTCCGGCAAAAATAAGTGCCAGGACCAGGACGTTCAAGTGCGACTTACCACGAGTGAAATTGATATGCTTCAGCGAAGGATATCTGATCGTGCTGATCATCAGCAGCGCTACCAGGTAGACCATCGCGATCAGAGCATACTTGAACACGGCTGAGTCGGTGGGGTCACCAAACAGGTGTACGGTTGCGGCAATCATTCCTGCTCCGGCCGGAATTGGAAGCCCCGCGAAGTGGCGCAACCCACCAACCTGAATGTTGAAGCGTGCCAGGCGCATTGCACCACAGATCAGGAAAACAAAAGCAGCCACTCGCGCAAAGTTGCCAAGATCTTCAAGCCCCCACGCATAGACTAGAACCGCCGGCGCGAGTCCGAAACTGATTACATCTGCCAGAGAATCGAGTTGCACACCAAAATCACTGGTAGCTCCTGCCAGTCTTGCAATTCTCCCGTCAAGACCGTCCAGAACTACTGCAATTCCGATCGCCACCGCAGCCGGACCGTAATCGCCATGGAGAGTAGAAATGAGTGCATAGAAGCCGGCAAAAATGGTCCCGACAGTGAACGTCGAGGGCAGCAAATAGATCGATCTCCGGAGTTTCTTCGTCTTCCGAAGCGGCGGTAATGAATCACTACTGACTTTATGCAGCCTCATCGTCTTCACTCCAGGACGCCAGAATCGAAGAACCGCCACGAACCCTGTCTCCCTGCCTGACTCGAACACGACAGTCACCAGGAATCAAGATGTCAGCACGGCTTCCAAATCGAATCAAACCGATTCTTTCGCCTCTGCTAACTGTCTCCCCTTCACGCTTCCAAGGCACGATTCGTCGGGCCACAAAACCGGCGATGAGAGAGAAAGTAACGCTGTGTTCCCCCTCTATTGTAAACACAACCTGCTCATTTTCCATAGAAGCCCGTTCATCAAAAGCCAGATGGAACCGTCCTTTTCTATGGGAAAGCCTCGTGATCTTGCCCTGAATTGGGGCTCGATTGATGTGTACGTTGAAGACCGAAAGGAAAATCGAGAGCTGGGTCCCCTCCTCTCCCTGCTCGACCCGGATGACCCGTCCATCCGCGGGGCTGACGATCAACCCGGGATCCTCAGGAATGTCTCGAGAAGGGTTTCGAAAGAAGAACCCGACAAAGGCTCCACCTGCCAGCAGCACAATGGCTACATAGACCAAGCCGCCAGCCCAGGCGACTACCGCCAGAATAAGCACGGGTAGCAGGAAAACGTAGGCTTCTCTGGCCATTTTTCCACATTCGGGCCGGTGCCTTCTGTAAACCGGGCGCCAGGCGAAACCGGCTCTAAAGCCCCTGTGATTGGGTTATTCCGTTTAACGCACTCGCCTTCGTTCCTCGAGCGCCAGGGAAACGCGCTCGCAAGCAGAAGGCAGCCTCAAATGGAGGCGACACATCGTTCCGCCTCCTGCCGCCCTTCCGGATATCCCGCCAAAAAGGTCTACTGGAGGACAACCGTCCTAAGATGCCCGGCAAGCAGGCTGAAAACTCCGGCTAGCCCGTTCCGATGTTAACTGAATCCTGTGTTCGAACGCGCTGTATAAGCGACTGCATACGGTCCTTCAATGCAAGCTTCTTTTTCTTAATAATAGTCTCCCTAAACTGCTCTTCTACAGTAAGAAAGGGCCTCCCCGTGAAATTTTCCAGCTGGCACTCAAAACGCTGATGTTCATCCACCAATTGCTGAAACTGCGAGTCGTTTTCGAGGAGATACTCTCTGGCAGCCCTTTCGTCCATCTGTTTCCTCCTTGGTAATGGATTTGTCTGCAGATTTCCAAGCTTGAGACGCGATGTATGTCAACATCTAATTGATTTAAATTTAGCAGAACCAATCGAAAGGTTCAAGAACCCTTCGGCTTATCGGTCCACCTTGAGACGCGAACGCCTCCGATACCTTTGAACTCCAACCTCAACAAGCTCTGAGAGCAGTTGATCTGCCGGCAGACCCGTAGCTTCCCAGAGTTTAGGATACATACTGATATCCGTGAAACCCGGAATCGTGTTCGGCTCATTGACCCAGATCGCACCGGTTTCCTTCTCCAAGAGGAAATCTATACGTGCCATGCCTTCCAGCTGAAGCACCTTGAACACTTGAACTGCCAACCCGCGGATCTCTTCGGCCTGCTCAGAATCAAGTTGCGCCGGAATGACCAGCCTGCTCGAGTCACTTATGTATTTTGCCTCGTAACTGTAAAACACATCATCTGGAATGATCTCTCCCGGTACAGAGACTTTTGGGTCTAGTGAACCCAGCACCGAAACCTCGATCTCTCTGGCATCGACGCCCTGCTCAATGAGAACAAAATCATCGTAGTCCAATGCCTTCTCGATCCCGGCACGCAGCTCATCTCGATCGAGACATCGACTGATTCCCACTGAAGAACCCATGTTCACGGGCTTGACAAACAGTGGAAAGGATAATTCGCCGGAGATCCGACCAAGGATGGTGGACGCTGATTTCTTCCATCCTTCGAGATCCGTGGTCAGAGCCGGAAGTACAGGCAACCCGGCGGAGCGAAAAATTGCCTTGCAGTAAGCCTTGTTCATTCCCACTGCCGACCCGCCCACAGAAGCTCCAACGTAAGGCAAATCCAAGACTTCGAGGACTCCCTGCACGGTGCCGTCTTCTCCGAAGGGGCCGTGCAACACCGGAAACACGATTGCCGTATCCGGGTTCAACTTCTGTAGAAAGGAGATCCATCCATCGACTTCCGGGAATTCAATCCCCTTCCAAGCCCCCCCCTGCAACCCTGCTCGGAGCTCAGCTGCAGACATCGTCGAACCGTCTTTATTGATCCCCAGAACCGAGACGCGAAACTGCTGCTTGTCCAGTTTCTTCATCACGAACTGGACGGAAACCAGAGAAACTTCGTGCTCAGCAGATCTTCCCCCACAAAGGAGAACCACATGCTTCATGCTGAACTCTTCCCCCGGAGAGCACTTCGGAAATTCACACGTCCTCGGCCCCGACCCAGCTGCATGCAGGGGCGTGGCGTTCTATTGATCGACCTTTTCATAGGCTTGGATAATCAACTGCACCAAACGGTGTCTGACAACATCCCTGTGGTCAAAGTGGCAGAACGAAATCTGGCCAATGTGCTTCAAGATACGCGCCGATTCGATCAAGCCGGATCTCTGCCCTGCCGGCAGATCGACCTGCGTCACGTCTCCCGTCACCACCGTCTTGGAATTCAACCCGATTCGAGTCAAGAACATCTTCATCTGTTCACAGGTCGAATTCTGAGCCTCGTCCATGATGATGAAGGAATTGCTTAAAGTTCGACCTCTCATGAAAGCAATAGGCGCCACCTCGATCACACCTCGATCGATGAATTTCTGCACTCTCTCGACATCGAGCATGTCATAAAGAGCGTCATAGAGGGGGCGAAGATACGGATCGATCTTCTCCTGCAAGTCACCCGGCAGGAAGCCAAGCTTCTCACCAGCTTCGACAGCCGGCCGAGCCAGAATGATCCGACGTACAGCTTTCCGGAGCAGCATCGAAACAGCCATGGCAACGGCCAGGTAAGTCTTCCCTGTACCTGCCGGACCTATCCCGAAGACCAGGTCACTGCGCTCCATTTCCTGTAGATACCGAACCTGATTCGGAGAACGGGGGACCACTTCCCTGACTGGAGTCCTGACCACAATTCTCCTTGGGAAAAGCTCTCGCAGGCTTTCCGCAGACTGCTGTGCAATCTGGCGAAACGCCTCCCTAAGTTCCCCGTTCGAAAACTCTACTCCGTCAGAAACAAGGTGAGAGAAATCCCGGAAAATCTGCTCAACACTGCCAACCGCTTCCTCCTGGCCCTCGATGGTTACGCTGGATCCTCTCGCCGAAATCCTGACATCAAAGAGGGACTCGAGAAGGTGGATATTCTCATCTCGGACATCAAAGAGGATCTCCGCTCCCTGTTCTGGCAGTGTGAGCTTCTTCAAGTGGCTAGGTGTTTGGAAAGTCTTGATTTGCTTCGAGCTGCGGTGTTTCGGTGGATCACACCGTGCTGTGCTGTTTTATCGATGACGGAATACACAGAGGGCAGGGCCGCACGCGCTTCGTCGAGCTGACCGCCCTCCACCAGACGACGAAACTTCTTGATGGCAGTACGCATTTCGGAGAGTCTGCTACGGTTCCTCATGCGCCTTACCTCATTCTGTCGCATCCGCTTAACCGCAGACTGTATGTTGGGCATCCCTGTGAAACTCCCTATATCTAAAACGGTTCCTGGTCAAACTCGGAAAGGGGGATTATACGAGTCACTATCGACACATGTCAACGATGACTCTCTCGAGAAGGGACCTCGGATCAACCGCCGTTGTCTTGCAGAGTCTGTCAATCTCCCGCATCTTCAGCACCAACCCGGTGAGAAAGCGATGAGAGTAGTTCCTGATCTGCCTTTCCTTGCCTCTATAGCTGAATATCTTCAAGCTGCGCACGATCCGATCGAAGTTGTCTCTCTTATCGAGTCTCTCCCTGGCCACCAAAAGTCTACAGAAGCTCCAGTAGAGCATTGGAATGATTTGCTGGGGCGAAGCTCCTTTTGAAAGTAACCGTTCCAGAGTTCTCAACGCCACGTCCCGTCGGCGGCCCGCGATCGCGCTGATCAAATCAAAAATATCCTTTTCACGAGCCTCCATGGTCAGCTGTAGAACGGAATCGGTCGTTATCTTCCTGCCCTCGAGTTCCAGCAAGAAGAGCTTTTCAAGCTCCGAGCTCAGTTCCTGAAGGTCCTTGCCTGTCATTTCCACGAGCATCGAAGCTGCGCGCGGTTCAATGGAGTAGCCCTGACTCTGCACCTGTTGCCCAATCCAAGCGGTTGCGTTCTGATCCTTCCCGGTTTCAACTCGAATGGCCCCGGCCCAGCTTCGGACCACCTTCGAAGCTTCCAGAACCAGGACGGTCCTGGGCGAAGGGTCCTCGAGATACTCTGCGAAAACCTTCTCGCCGATCTCGGCATTCCTGACATAGATCCAGCGCTGCGTAGTCATCCAGGGAAGCGTGCGGGCTACACCAATCACCTCTTCCGGGCTGTCATCACTCAAATTGAAAACCGACCAATCAAAAGTCCGGGCTGAGGGCTCAACTCTCTGCTCACATAACCCCAGCACCTGCGATCGCGAGTAATCGTCAGGAGCCACCAGCAGATAGACTGGTTCCGGTTTTCCAATTGCCTTGGTGAACGCTGTCAGATTCATGTGTCAATCAGCCTGTGGTTCATCCCGAAACTCCCCCACGCCTCAAGCCCCCAGTTCCCAGTCCCCCGAGCCCTTCAAGAATCAGAAATCCTCGAGCACGGTTGTAACCACGCTCTCGGCAAAGTCATCGGCAATCCGGCCAAGCGCCGGATTCTGTTCTGAAAAGAACTCTTCCACGTCGACATTGATAACGTATTGGTCTCGGAAGAGAAGGCCGTTCTCCTGAAACACCGTTTCACCAGATTCCCGAGCCTTGAGTACCACTCTCACCGTGATCATCACCTGAAAGGTCGATGCAAAACCGGAGCGGCCAATGGTCATGGGGCTCACGCTAACGCGATTAATCGTTCCTTCCAGAACCAGGTCAGCCTGTTGTGGATCGTTGACAACGGAGAAATTGGAACGCTGGACAAATTCACGAACGAGTGCGCGTGTCAGGATTTGCTCGACTTCATAGGTCGTTGTCTCGTTCACGAGCGTCTTGACCGAAATCGAACCATAGGAGGCCGTCAGACGATTCTTACTCGCCACACGGTACCCACAACCGACACCGCCGAGCAGAAGAATGAACACACAACAGTGAAGGAGCCGAACGCAGCAAGGCTTCATAACTGAACTAGCCCACTATATTGACCAACTTACCGGGAACGACAATCACTCTCCGCACCGTCCTTTCACCGATCAGAGCTGCAACCCTCTCATCTGCCAAGGCACGGGATTCCATCTCGTCTGTTGAGATCTCCTGAGGCGCAAAGAATTTCGAACGCACCTTCCCATTCACCTGAATGACAATCTCGATCTCTTCCTCACGCGCCAATTCGGCATCAAATCGAGGCCACGAAACCGCCGATATCGATTCGTCATGCCCCAACTGTTCCCAAATCTCGTCGGCAATGTGTGGGGTGAACGGCCAAAGCAGCACCGTTGCTTTACTCACCACTTCGTAAAGCAAAGCCGGATCCGGATCTTCTCTATCCACATATTCATGCAGAGCATTCGACAGTTCCATGATTGCCGACACAGCGGTGTTCTGGTGAACCCGCTCAATGTCCTCGGTGACTTTTCGGATGCTCTGATGGAGCTTCCGGAGCAACTGCTTCCCCGGTTCAGTCAGCTGTGCCGGTTGGCTTCCAGCCCCCTGTTTCAAGACGTCATGGAATCGGTGGACGAACCGCCAGTATCGACGAAGAAATCTGGAACACCCCTCCAAGCCCTGCTCATTCCAGTCCAGGTCGCCTTCGGGCGGAGCACAAAACTGAATGAACAGCCGGAGCGCGTCAGCACCGCAGTCTTTCACGATCGCATCCGGAGACACGGTATTGCCCTTCGACTTGCTCATCTTCGCCCCATCTTTCAGAACCATCCCCTGAGTAAAAAGCTTCTTCACCGGCTCGTCCATATCGACCAACCCGAGGTCTCTCATGACCTTGGTGAAGAACCTCATGTAAATCAGGTGCATTACCGCATGCTCGACTCCTCCAATGTAGACATCCACAGGAAACCAGTATTCCACTGGACTGCGCCCGAACGGCTCTTCTGAGTTTCTGGGATCTACATAACGGTAAAAATACCAGGAACTGTCGAAGAAGGTGTCCATGGTATCGGTCTCGCGCCGGGCAGAACCACCGCATACAGGACACTCAACGCTCAGAAATGAATCGACAGTCTCAAGTGGAGATCCGCCCAGCTCGATACTTTCCATTCTGGGTAAAACGACCGGCAAGTCTTCCTCGGGCACCGGGAGGAGGCCACAATCTTGACAGTAGATGATCGGAATTGGCGTCCCCCAATACCTCTGTCGACTGATCCCCCAGTCCTTCAGCCGGTAGGAAATACTCCGACTCCCGAAACCCCGCTCTTCCGCAAAATCCACCATTTCGTTAAGGGCTGTCTTCGAGGTGAGTCCACTGAACCGGCCGCTGTCCTGCAGAATGCCATATTCGGTAAAAGCCTGATCCAATGGTGATGTCAGGTCTCCGTCTTCAGGCCGTATCACGGGCCTGATCGGAATCCCAAATCGCGTAGCAAACTCGAAGTCACGCTCATCGTGAGCAGGAACCGCCATAATCGCACCGGTCCCATATTCCATAAGCACGAAATTCGCGACCCAGACAGGGATTTTCTCACCATTGAAAGGGTTCAGTGCATATCTCCCGGTGAACTGTCCGAGTTTCTCTGCCGCCTCATCGGTGCGAGCATTCCGATCCAATCGACACATCTTCTCGACAAATGACTTCAAGTCCGAGCCAAACACCGGATCATCCAGACAATCCTGTACCAGTCCATGCTCGGGAGCGACAACCATGAAAGTGGCCCCGAAGATGGTGTCAACGCGGGTAGTAAAAATCTCTATCGAACCTCCAGACTCCAGATCGAAGCGAACTTGGGCCCCTTCGGACCTGCCAATCCAGTTGCGTTGCATCGCCACGACTTTCTCGGGCCAATCCTGAAGCGTTTCGAGCGAAGCAAGAAGCTCCTCAGAGTAGTCCGAGATCCGCAGACACCATTGATCCAACTCCTTGACGACAACCTCGGTTCCGTCTCGCCAGCACAGCCCGTCCGCGGCCTGCTCATTAGCCAGCACCGTCTGGCACTGGTTGCACCAGTTCACCTGCCCCTTCTTCCGGTAGGCCAGACCCTGCTTCAACATCTGCAGGAAAAACCACTGATTCCAACCGTAGTAATCAGGCAGACAGGAGGCAATCTCTCGACCCCAATCGTAGGAAAACCCCATCCGCAGACACTGCTCTTTCATCCGCGCAATATTGTTCAGCGTCCAGTCTTCGGGGGGTACCTGGCGTTCAATCGCCGCATTTTCTGCAGGCAGGCCAAAGGCGTCCCAACCAATCGGGTGCAGAACATTGAACCCCTGGAGACTCCTCATACGGGCAATGGAATCGCCCAACGAGTAGTTCCGTACATGTCCAAGATGAAGCTCACCGGACGGATAGGGCAGCATCTCGAGCATGTAGAACTTAGCCCGTTCCCGGTCCTCTATGACTGCAAAGACCTGGTCATCAGACCAGCGCTGTTGCCACTTCGTCTCTATCGCCTGAAAATCGTAGCGCTCTTCCATCATTTCACTCGGCTTTTGAACTGCCCACTTTGGACAGCACTATACCCTTTTGGGCCTGATACTTACCTTTTCGATCTTTGTACGAAATGGTGCAGAGTTCGTCTGCAGAGAGGAAAATTAACTGAGCAATTCCCTCCCCCGAATAGATCTTGACAGGCGATGGCGAGGTATTGGAGATCGACATCGTGACGTGCCCTTCCCATTCTGGTTCAAACGGCGTTACGTTGACGATTACTCCACATCGGGCATAAGTCGATTTTCCGGTGCAGACCGTCAGAATATCTCTCGGTATCCGGAAGTACTCCACCGACTGTGCAAGAACGAAGGATCTCGCAGGAATCACACAGATATCCGACGAGAGATCTTCGAAAAGCTCCTGGTTAACGCCTTTCGGGTCGACAACGTCGGATTGCCCGCCCCTGTAGATTTTGTAATGCTTGTCGACTCGAAAATCGTATCCATAAGAAGACGGGCCGAAAGAAATCGTTCCCTTACTGACAAGCGCTTCCTCGAAGGGCTCGATCATCTGTTCGAGACGCGCCTTCTTCACAATCCAATGGTCCGGTTTCACACCCATACACCACCTCCACAGAGCATTCTAGATGCGGAATTTTACCATAGGAATCCCGCACCCCATTCTCACCCCAAAACAGCCTGGAAAATGGGGTCAAGGAGTCTGCGCGGCACACCTGGACCAGCGCACCTGTCAAACCTGGTTGGGCCACGTCTGTGCCGAAGGGGCACGATCTGCTCCGGCGACACCTATTGCGGGAAATTCATGCGGAGGAGTAAATCCTGGAAGCGGGGATCGGTGCGCAGAGGGTCGAATCGAGGATCGATTCTCAGATAGACCAGCTCCCCCTTATGCTCCTCATACGCCCTTTCCAACCATGCGAAGACCTCTTCCTCGTCCTGCAGACCTACATGGACGGATGCGACCCAGAAGGGGGAAGCGTAGGGTAGCTCTTTGAGTCTCTCGAGCACCTTCAGTGCGTCGGTACTCCTGTTCGCCATTGCATATGCGTAGCCGAGCGATGCCTCGAAGCGGGGTGCACCCTCCGCCAGGGAGACTGCCTCCTCCAACTCCATTATGGCTTTCTCGATCCTGTTCGTTTGAAGATAGCATTCCCCCAGCAGCTTGCGAGACTCCGCGAAGTCCTCGTCCAGCGCAAGAGTCGTCCGTACGTGCTTTATGGCCTGCTCATACTGGCGTTCGAAGTAGAAAATCTCCCCAATTGAGACACTGATGATGAGCGAAAGGGGATCGAGCTCCTGGGCTCGCCTCATCTCCGCGAGAGCTTCCTTCGGCAGCCCCAGAACCTCCTTCAGCAACTCGCTATACCATTGGTGAGCGGTTGGATGACCCGGCGCCAGCTTGATGGCGCGCTTGAAATCCTCCTCCGCGCCTAACCAGTCCCACTCGTAGAAGAACTTCACGGCCGCCAACGAGGTGAAAGCCTCACCGAGAGTCGGATCGAGCTCCAACGCTCTGAGCGCCATGGCCTTGGCTTTCGGGAAGCACTCGCTCGGCGGGACCGAGGTGTAGAAGTCCATCACGTTGTAGCAATCGGCCAAGCCCACATAGGAGAGGGCGTGGGTCGGATCCGTTTCGATCGCGTACTCGAAATGCTGTATGGCTTTGGTCACATCTTCACCCGTTCTCTTGTTCCAGTGGTAGCGACCCTTGAGATACGCCTCATACGCGTCGAGGTTGGCAGCATGAGCCTGCGCCATGCGAACGGTATCCCGAGGCGTGACAGCGACCCGGATCTCCTGCACAATCGCCCTTGCCAAAAGGGTCTGTAAGGCCATGACGTCATTGAGGTCACGGTCATAGACTTCTCCCCAGAGATGCCTGTCGGCCGCCGCGTCAATCAACTGTGCGGTGATTCGTACGCGAGCTTTGTCACGGAAGACCGAGCCCTCCACTACAGCCTCCACCCCCAGCTCATCAGCAATCGTTTGCATCGACTTCTCGACTCCTTTGTACTGCATCACTGAGGTTCGCGAGATGACCTTTAGGGCCTCGACCTTCGCAAGCTCGACGATGAGGGCTTCCGTGATCCCGTCCACGAAGTACTCCTGTGCCGGGTCCCCCGTCAAGTTGTTGAAGGGAAGAACTGCGATCGAGGTAATCTGACCCGGGGCTACCAAGGGTCTCGCCGGCCACAGGGCCCGCCAGTCGGTGCGGAGCAGGAAAACCACGGCAAGCACCACCAGCGCGGCAATTGCCATCCGCCTCAAGTTGACCGCCGCCGGAAGTGCGCGTAACACGCCAGACGGTCTGCCTTCCCACGGCAGCACGATTCTGCATACACGCATTGGGGTGCTGATGTTCTTCAACTTCACACGACCGAGGTCTTCAAGAGGAAAGTCGATCCGGTCCTGGATATGCCGCGCGATGTCCTCCGAGACGCAAATACCACCCGGTCCCGCTAGCGGCGCTGTGCGGGGTGCGGTCCTCTGGGCGTCTGGAGTCGCGTCTCTCTCCTGCCAGTTTTGTTCGCCATCGTG
>JAUVSF010000474.1 GCA_030597245.1 Acidobacteriota bacterium | reverse complement strand
GCATCAGAGAATCGTTGTTATTCCGTAGGTAGACATGAATTACACTTCAAGCCGCAGAATTGTTGGGTTGTTGTTATCCGGGGTCATCTGGGCCGGCTTGTCAGTTTCAGTGACTGCCGCAGTTGACGAAGTCGTTTTGCAGATAATCAGTTTCACTGGCGAGAAGGCGACTCAGTTCAACATGTTTCCGACCAGACGCGTTCGTGAGTCTCAGATGGGCGCAGCAGTGAAAATTGAGCGGGGACAGGCCCGCATTGAGCTCAAATACTCAAAAATGAGACCAGCTGTTCTGTTCGGAGGTGATATCACAGCGTACGTCCTATGGGCGGTGAGTCCGAAGGGAGACCCCCTTAATCTTGGCGAGTTGACAATTCTTAAGGATGACAAGGGCGGGAAACAGCGGTTTTCCACAAGTTGGACCTCGTTTGGGCTGATAGTGACTCTCGAAGCCTATGCCGGTGTTGAGAAGCCTTCAAATCTCATGGTGTTCTGGAATGACGGGTTCACGAACCCTCCGGCTGGTGCTGAGGAACTTATCTTTGGTGGATTTGGGGAACACCCCGCTGTGGAACATGACGATCTGCGGGCTGTAGTCATTGATCGGACCAAATCGATTGAGCTGATTCAGGCAGAGAGGTTGTTTCGATTTGCCGAAGCGGTGAAGGCTGGACACTATGCGCCCGGTCTGTTTGACCGTGCCCGGGCTCGCCTGAGAGAGGCTATGGCGGCGGGAGGGAAAAATGCCCAGAGACTTGCTGGGGAGTCGTACTCAGCGTCCCTGGAAGCCATCAAACTTTCCATTCCCCAGGGCAGCATTGATGAGTTGAAGGCTGAGGTAGCTGAGAATCGTTCGGAAATTGAACGACTGGGCAGTCGGCTCGCCGAAGAGGAGGCACGCGCGGACCGAGCTGAAGAAATGGGAGATCAGCTGAGAAAAGCGAAGGGGGCAACTGACCAGGCCTTGTCTCAGATGGGCAGTGAAAAGGATCTTCTTCAGGAAGAGCTCCGGAACCTTGAGAGCACAATGTTAAGCCTGCGGGGAGAGTTGCAGGAGACCCGGGTGGAAGCCAGTCGGGCGGAGCAGCGGTTGCAGTCGGCTCTGTCGCAGGTCTCGGACACTCGCGAATCAGCGCGAGGAATGATTGTGAACCTGCCCGGTATTCTGTTCGACGTGGGAAGGGCGAGTCTGAAATCGGAAGCAAAGTTTGCCCTGGCGAAACTCGCGGGAATTCTGTTAATCATGCAGGAGCTGAACCTCCGTATCGAGGGGCATACAGATTCAACGGGGTCCAATAGTGTAAACCTGAAACTCTCCAAGCAGCGGGCTGATGCAGTCTCCAAATTCCTTTCCGCCCAGGGGATCGACGCCAGCCGGATTGAAACGGCAGGGTATGGCTCTGAGAGGCCTATTGCAGACAACAGCACCGCTTCGGGAAGACGTGAAAATCGGCGGGTTGAGATCATCATTAGCGCCGGAGAAATCGCTGAAGAACCGGTAATGTAGAGCGGGCCGGCGAGCCTCACAGCAAGCTGCCAAGGCTAGAAACTACTGGACTTATCTGCCCCATTTATGCACAATATTGTGTGATCGCAATTCACTGGTTGCCCTGATGATAAAGCTCTGTGCGGCTGGGCGTGCGCCATATGGCATGAAGCCGCGAGCTGGTTCTCAGGACTCCTGGTGCGTTGTTCCGTTGAGCGGTTCAGGACTAATTCTCGTGGAACTCCCAGAAACGGGAAAGGAGGTCGGCCAAATGAAGATTTCCCGTAACGGAGCCCTTAAGAAGGGTGGCCTCGCGCTTTGTATCCTGGTTGGAATGTTTGTCGTGATCGGATTAGAGCTTCCTGGATCCGTTCATGTCGAACGTGAAATTATCATTGTGGCTTCACCGGAAACGGTATTTCGATTAGCTAACAATCTCGAAGAATCTTTGAAGTGGTCTCCCTGGTTTGATCAGGATCCGGGATTGGAGTTCAGCTTCGAAGGGTCCGCCTCAGGCAAAGGAGCTCGGATGGTTTGGACCAGTGAGAAGGCAGAGGTGGGCTCAGGGAGTCAGGAGATTATAGAAAGCAGACCCGGCCGCAAGGTCAAAACGAACCTTGATTTTGGTGGTCGCGGAAGGGCAGTTTCAACCATGACGATTGCCCCCTATGGCAATGGGACCCGTGTCAAATGGGCCTTTGATACGAGGTTCGGAAATGATCCCCTGAAACGCTATTTTGGTCTCTTCGTTGAGGAACGGATCGAAAGAGAGTACAAGCACGGGCTCACGCGGCTCAAACTGGTCGCCGAGCGGCCGACTAGGTGAGCTCAGCCAGAACCGTGATTCTTGGTGCTCTTGGTGACTCCGTGGTGAATCCTTGAATTGCCCCGACTTCGCTTCCTATAGAACCGTGATTGTGGTCGCATTTTGGCCTCAGAGTGCTGTGATAATCTCCATCCTCTGACGGAGGTTGTTAGCGAAAGTATCTTTCGGTATTACACTCCGGGAATCGACAGTACAGCATTGAGGAGAGTGCAAATGCGTACCATTCGTGTCCCTGGAATTTCGACGATAACTGGGATTCTGCTGTTTACTTTGGTTAGTTTGGCTCAACCTGCGTTGGCCCAGACCTGTCTGGAGGACGACTCACCTAGCGCCGTTTGTACTGCAAACGATGTTACGATCACCAACCTGATTTTCATCGAATTGATCGAACCATGCACGTATCCCGGGGACACTGCAACGGTTCGGATCACTCTGGAATTACAGGGCGGTGCCCAAAATCGATTTGACAGCGGAATGTATATCGCTGCGGATGGGGGCACAGCGGCGAACGGTTCGTGTGCAAAGGAATACCTTCCTCCTCCGCTGTTTCTAGATCTCTGCCCGACCAATTCGCCCAACTGCTACGATCCGACGAATCCGGACGGGCCATTCTATACAGCAGAGCCTGCAGCAGATACCTGTGGAGATCTGAACGGAGCAGATGCTACCAATACTTTTTACACACCGGCCTCGGATATCACCATAACTTGTGTTGATAACGACGGGGACGGCTATGTGGATGTTGGGACGGGGGCAGTTTGGAGTAACCAAGCATCGACAGGAGCGCAGAATAAGCCGCATTGTACAAGTGTGGCCGATGCATTACCCGGGACCAACTCCAAGTGCAGTTATCAGGTGAATAACTCGCCCTATGAGATGCCGGCACCGGCACTTACCATTGATAAGACTTCGCCGACAGCCAACTTCTCGGCAGTCGGAGACATCATCAGTTACAGCTATCTGGTTACAAACACGGGCAACGTTGCCCTTTCGAATATTGTGGTGAATGATGATCGCGTAGCAGGCGTGAGCTGTCCCGACACGTCGGGTGGGTTGGCGCCTGCAGCATCGATCACGTGCGTCGGAACCTATACGGTAACACAAGCTAACGTCGATGCTGGATCCGTGACCAACACCGCTTCGGCAACCGACGGAAACACATCGAGTCCCACTGACAGTGTCACGGTGAACGCAGTTCAGAGTCCCGCGCTAACGATCAGTAAATCAGGTTCGCCCTCCACGTATAGTGCGGTAGGAGATGTCATCGACTATACATATCAGGTGACAAATACCGGCAACGTGACGCTCTTTGATCTCACGGTTTCCGATGATCTTGTGACCGTAACTTGTCCGGATACCTCGGGCGGCGTGGCACCTGGAGCTATGGTGTCCTGTACTGCCTCTTACACAATTACGCAGGCTGATCTGGATTCGGGATCCGTAACAAACAACGCGTTTGCCACCGATGGAACGACGAACTCGCCATCCGATTCTGAAACAGTAACAGCGGTACAGAGTCCTGCGCTGACGATTGACAAGACGACCTCAACGCCGACTTATGACATCGTCGGAGATGTCCTCCAATACAGTTATCAAGTCACAAATTCAGGCAACGTCACACTTTTTGATCTCACGGTGTCAGATGACCTCGTGGCCAGTGTGAGCTGTCCGGATACTTCGGGCGGGTTGGCCCCTGGTGCGTCAATCGCCTGTACCGGCTCATACACGATAACGCAAGCGGATCTGGATGCTGGATCGGTAACAAACACGGCGACTGCGACAGACGGGACGACGACCAGCCCGTCGGACAGTATCACCGCAACGGCGGATCAGAGTCCTGCTTTAACCATGGCCAAGTCGGCTTCACCGTCCAGCTACAGCACGGCCGGTGAGGTGATCTCTTATCAATACCTGGT
>JAUVSF010000611.1 GCA_030597245.1 Acidobacteriota bacterium | reverse complement strand
GCGGTGTGAACCTGAGTTCGTCTCCTTCGACCACGAACGGAGGTAGTGCCCACCAGAAGTTGATCAGTTGCAACGGCCTTCTCAAAGTCTTCAAAGATCCTTGCCTGATCCAAGATGTCACTCGCATGCATCGCCATCTTGCGGCATTCCAGGGCTGAAAGGTCCAAGTCACCTACCAGCTTCAGCTTTCGCAGCCCCATATTCTTCATTGCGCGAGCCACCGAACCCACATTGCCGGGTTGGAGGGGATTGACCAGCAGAACGGAGACGTTGTCCAAAGCCACCGCGTTTCCCATGGGCTAAAGTCTAACTCAGGTGCTTCATCCTACAACAACCTTACATTTTTGAACCTCTGGCCGGCGAAGCAGGTCCATACTTAGTAACAATCCAATTCACGATTATCTAAGGATCAAAAGATGCTGAAACAACTCTTCGGGGTCACCTGCGTTCTCTGCGCCTGTTCCTCCTTACTTCTTGGATACGGTAAAGGGCCGCTGCCCAGGCATACAGGAGGCTATAACGAGAACACCTGCGCTCGCTGCCACTCCGACTTCGGGCTTAACGAAGGGCGTCACATTGGAGGAGTCTTTCTCCTCAAAGGGGTGCCTGAGAGATATGAAGCCGGGAGAAAGTACCGCGTAGCTATCCTGATAGCCCATCCAGGTCAATCTCGCTGGGGCTTCCAGTTGTCAGCACGTTTCGCTGGGTCAGGCCTGCAGGCGGGAGAACTGGAACCGCTGGACACTTCGACAAAGACTCTTAAAGCAGGAGGGATTCAATACATTGAACACACAGCCGAGGGAACGCGTAACGGGAGCGTTGACGGACCGGTCGAGTTCCATTTTGACTGGATTGCACCAGCTCACGGACGGCAAAGAGTAATCTTCACCGCCGCTGGAAACGCGGCCGACGGGAGTGAGGAACCGACCGGAGATTACATCTACACCGCGGGAAGCTTCACCTCATCCAAAGAGGTTCAAGAACTCACTGATACTCAAGACCTGCCCAGCTCCCCTCCAGCAGAAAATAAGCCTGCTCCACGTACAACTACGGCCTCGACCTTCCTGCACATTCCTGCCCCGGTTGACTTGCGGTCCCGCCAGTGGGAGGTCCAGATTCAGCACAGGTTTCAACAAGCCCTTGCTGATTCAGGACCCGGCGATGCATTTGGCCTGGATTCACGAGCCAATATCAACTTGCTGATCAACTATGCGTTGACAGATCGGCTATCAACAGGAGTTTCCAGGGCTCGGTTTGACCGGACCATCGCCTTCACCGGCACTTACGAGATCAACACAAGCGATGAGGACCGTTTCAAGATGTCACTTTTTGGAGGAGTGACGGGAGATGAGAACTTCAACCGGCACTACTCTCCCTTCTTCCAGCTGGCAACAGCCTTCGACTATCAGCGGATCAGACTGCTTGCTACTCCCACTTTGGTACTGAACTCGAGGCCCGACAGCTTTGTAGACGTCCGGCCCGACGCAATTAACCCTGACAGCAACAACACGTTTTCTCTGGGTCTAGGGATCGACGTAGCTCTCAACAGAAGCATTTCGCTCTCCTGGGAGTACGTCCCGCGCCTGGTCGGGTTCGGAGGTTTCGGCGAAGTTAACCCCACTCTTGCCGGAGGTATTAAGATCCACAGTTGGGGACACGTCTTTACCCTTATGGCTTCGACCAGCCGAGCGTTCACTCCGGAGAAATATGCCGTGAATGCCGAACCTGATTTCTCGCTGGGGTTTAACATCTATCGACGAATCCGATAGACATGCCTTGAAACAGAGTGGACGATGCAATGACTTCTTGAAATCGCAAGTCTCGAGTACTGCCGCTACGCGACCGCAGTTCGGATTCTTTCCAAAGCCTTCTCAATGTTCTCCATCGAGGTTGCATACGACAGCCGGATATGGCCCTCGAGCCCGAAGGCGGAGCCGGGCACAGTGGCCACCCTGGCCTTCTGAATCAAGAACTTTGCGTAATCAGCTGAACCGGAAATGCCCATCCTTTGCATACTCGCCGAGACTTCTGGAAACACGTAGAAAGCCCCGTCAGGTTGAGTACAGCGATAACCGGGAATCGTTTCCAGACCCTGCAATACACAGTCCCGGCGTTTCTCGTACTCGCGGCGCATCGATTCGAAGCTCTCGACACCGCCTTCTAATGCCGCCAGGGCTGCGTATTGGGAAATGGAACAGGGGTTACCTGTCTCGTGACTCTGAAACTCCGATATTTTCTGCATCAAAGACTTGGGGCCGACACAATACCCAACTCGCCACCCAGTCATCGCATAGGTCTTGGAGAAGGAACCGACAATCGCAAAGGCATCGTCCAATTTCTCACCCACGTCAGCTAGCGACACATGCATTTTCCCGCCGTAGGTGAAGCGCTCATACGTCTCGTCGAAGAGTAGAAACAGATCTCGCTCACGGCCCAGTTCGGCTAACTCCAAAACCACTTCCCGGGGGAGTACTGCCCCAGTCGGATTATTCGGCGTGTTGACTATCAGGCCGCGAGTTTTCTCCGTGAGCTTCTCGCGCACGCGCTCAGGGGAGAGGATGAAACTCTCATCATACGTTGTGGGCACTGTAACGGGAACCGCGCGGGTCATCTTGATGACTTCAGGAAAGGTCACCCAATAGGGACTGGGGTTCAGGACCTCATCCCCGGCCTGGAACACAGCCATGCAAACGTTGTATATGGCATGTTTTGCACCGGAAGAGATAACTACGTTTGAGAAGTCAAAGCTGGTTCCCCAATCCCGGTTGTATTTCTCCGCAACCGCTTGCCGTAACTCCTTTGTTCCCGCGGCAGGAGTGTAACGAGTAAAACCTTCTTCAATGGCCGCAATGCCCGCTTTTCTTATCAACTCAGGGGTATTGAAATCGGGCTGCCCAGGTCCAAGATCGATAATGTCGACACCTTGCGCTCTGAGTTCCTGAGCCTCCTGCATAACTGCCATGGTCGGCGACGCCGAAATGCCCAGCAGTCTGCCGGCGATTCTCACAGATTCATCTCTTGCTTGAGAGTGTTGCGAGCAGATTCCACATCTTTAACCACGTCATCAGCTGATTTGCCCGTCATCATCGCAACTTCATCCGACGTGAACCCTTCAAGGGCAAAGAGCACAAACGACT
>JAUVSF010000290.1 GCA_030597245.1 Acidobacteriota bacterium | reverse complement strand
CACAATTCTTACGTGTTCGTACGGGACCGCTCACAGAGCGTCGCCAAGGTCTCGTAGAGGATGGGTACCACGAACAAGCGCAGGAAAATGGCGCCGACGAAACCTCCGATGTAGACGACCGCCAGTGGACGATGGAGTTCTGCCCCGGTTGTCACAGTCAAGGCCAAAGGCAGCACCCCCACTATCATTACCATATCCGTGATGAATATCGGTCGGAACTTTGTCAGGGCACCTTGCATCACAGCCTCTCTCAAGGCCATACCTCTGCGCCTTAGATCATTGATCTTTGCTACCAATATGATGTCGTTCTGAGCACAGATGCCGAAGAGCGCTATGAGTCCGATTGTTGAAGACACATTCAGCGTCTGGTGTGCCAGCAGCAGAGCCAGGATGGCCCCTACCAAAGTTGACGGAATATTCATAATGACGAGCAGTGCCTGCCAGAGTGATCCAAAGGAGGAAAAAAGAATCACAAAGACAATGAGAAGCACGATGATCATGACACCAGCCAGATGCTTCATAGCTCTTTCCTGGCTCTCAAAGTGACCGCCAAACGTCACAAAATAGCCGGCTGGGAAGACTACACCCTGCGCGATGTTCTTCCTTGCCTCGCTGACGAAGCTACCTACGTCGCGGTCAAGGATATTGCACAGTATGATCTTACGTCTCATCAGGTTTTCCCGGAATATGGTTTGCGGCCCTTCACTTCTACTGATTTGAGCAAGTTCAGAGAGTGGAATTCTCTCGCCACTGGGGGCATCTACGAGCAGGTCTCGGATAGCCCCTTCGTCACTGCGGTACTTTTCCGGGAACCGAATCAGAACCGAAGTCACCCTGTCGCCTTCATAAACGTCTGTGACCTCAATGCCGTTTAAGGCGGTCTCCACGATTTCGGCGACTTGAGCCACAGAGATACCAAACCTGCTCAGCCTGGTACGATCCAGACTAATCACCAACTGGGGGATACCGGCAGTCTGCTCTACTTGAAGATCAGCGACGCCCCGGATTCCCGACATAACGTGCCGCACGTCCTCGACGAGCTCATTTAAGGTCTCGAGATTCTGACCGAACACCTTGACCGAGAGCTGTCCTTCTGTACCGGTGAGCATTTCCGCCAACCGGTTGGCAATGGGTTGTTCAAAGATGTAGGCAAGACCGGGGTAGCTGTTCAGTTCTTGCCTCATGGCTTGAGTTATCTCTTCGAAGTTCCGAGATCTCTCCTCCCGCGGCAGCAGTTCTATGTGGTAGTGGCTGTGGTTGACTGGATGAACGTGCTCTGACGCTTCCGCTGTACCGGTGGTTCGGGACACAGAAACCACTTCGGGAAAGGAAAGGAAAATCTGTTCTACCCTCTCGCCCATCTTGATTGACTCCTGCAGAGATGTCTCTGGAAGCATAACTGTCGACGCCAGGATGGCTCCTTCATCCAGGGGCGGGACGAACTCTCTGCCCAGGAAGGTGAAAGCATACCCTGCACTGACGATCAAAGCCAAAAAACAGATCAAGATGATCTTCTTGAACTGAAAGCAGCCTCTCAGTAGAGAATCGTAACCCCTCAGCATGTATCTGAGGATCAGACTCTTCTGTTTTTTGACCGAAACTCCCTTCAAAAAGACAGAGGCCAGGACAGGCTGCAAAAACAGATTCAGGATCAGGGACCCAAATAAAGCGGCCGCCACCGCAAAGGCCGTCGGGCGAAACATGGCGCCTTCCAGACCCCCGAGAGTCAACAAGGGCAGGAAGACCAGAATGATGATCAGGTTTGCTGAAAACAGGAATCGGCCGACCTCCTTGGCCGCCTGCGTTGTCAACTCCAGAGAAGACTCTCCTTCTTTCCTTTCACTCAGTACTCGATAAATGTTCTCAACCATCAGAATCGAGCCATTGGCCACTTTGCCGATGCCTATCGCCAACCCCCCAATCGACATGACGGTCAACTTGACCGAGAACAGATCCATAAGAACGAGAGCTATCAAGATGGAAAACGGAATCGTGATAGAGGCAAGCAGTGAACTCTTCAGATTCCACATGAAGAGGATCATGACCAGAACGATGAGCAGGGCGCCTTGTACTATTGACACCTGTACATGCGCAAGAGACTTCAAGATCAAAATGGACTGGTCATAGAAGACCATGATGTCGATGTCTGGTGGAAGGTCATTCAGAATTTCAACAAGTGCCCGCTTGACATTTCCAATTGCGGTCAGCGTATCTCCACCGTACTGCTTCTCAACGGTTACGTGGACAGCCTCCTGTCCATTGTAGCTAGCCGCTCCTCTACGAAACTTCCCTCCTACTTTGACATCAGCTACATCTTTGACAAAAACAGGGACGTTGTTTCGTGAGGTGACCACGGTATTCTTTATGTGATCCAGTCTCTCGAGTCGACCCAAGCCTTTGACCAGCACCTCCTGCGATCCCTTCAGGATGATACCCCCGGAGAAGTTTCTGTTACTGTTTTCGATCGCCTCCTTGACCTCGCTAATGGTCAAATCGTAGTTTTTCAACATTTCAGGCCTCAGGAAGACCTGGAATTGCCTGACAAAGCCGCCCAAATTAACAACGAAAGAAACGCCTGGCACTCCCTGAAGCCTGTAGCGAATCGTCCAGTCTGCAATGGAGCGCAATTCCATCGGACCTGCGTCCTCTCCCACCACCGCAAACTCGAACACCTCTCCCATTCTGGAGGACACTGGTCCCAGGATCGGTCGACTTGTTCCCTGTGGGAGACGGCCGGTTATGAGTTCCAGCTTGCTGGAGACGATCTGCCGAGCCAGGTATATGTCCATTCCCCAGTCGAACTCCACCGTGATAACCGAGTCACCTGTCGTAGACTCGGACCTGACTCGCGTAACCCCGGGAGCACCCGACAACAGACTCTCGAGAGGAAAAGAGATCAGCCTTTCCACGTCTTCGGAGGCCATTCCCGGATTCTCAGTAATGATCGTCACCAACGGCGCGCTTAGATCGGGATAGATGTCCTTGGGAATGCGGAAGTAGACTACCCCTCCCCAAATCGAAACCAGCAGGACAAGCAGCACGGTCAGCAGCCTGTGCCCCAGCGCATACTCGATCGCCCTATCAATCATTTAACCCTCGGAATCAATGGATATGAGATTCTGTGAGAATCTCTTCATAGAGTTTCGATTTCAGTTGGAAGTTGCCGGCAGTGACCACTTCTTCGTCTTTCTTCAGCCCACTTCTAATCTCACAGTAGCCGTTGTCCTTGCCCCCAACTTCCACAACTCGCCGCACATATTTCCCGTCCTCTTTCACGAAAACGACCCGGTCACCGGTGTCGTCAAGGATGGCGTCACAGGGTACAACTGTAACCCTGGTATGGTGATTCAGCAGGATAGTGATGTCGGCGAACATTCCTGGTTTTAGTTTGAAAGAGCTGTTCTTGACTTCAGTTCTCACCGTGATAGTCCGGGTATCATCATTCAAGGTATCGCTGATGTAACTGAGTTTGCCTGCGAACTTTTCACCGGGATATGCAGGCACAGCCACCTCGACGCTCTGTCCTATTTTGATCTTCGAAATGTCCCTCTCGTATATCTCTGCATCTACCCAAAGCATGCTGGGATCCATGAGGGTCATGAGCTCAGTCGACTGATCAATCATCGAACCCAGGACGGCGTTGTGTTGGACAACTTTGCCGCCGATCGGAGCGAATAACTGGATGACGGGCCTGATCTGATGGGTGTCCAGGATTAGCTCTACGTCCCCTTCTGAAAACCCCAAGACGTGAAGCTTCTTCTCTGCAGAATTGAGATTGACCTCCGCCACCTTAAGACCAGCCTGGGCTATCAGAAGATTCTTTTGTGCACCCACCCCGCGATCAAATAGCCGCTGTTCCCGCTCGCAGCTCGTCCTGGCCAGTTCGAGATCAGCAACAGCTCTGTAAAACTCGGATTTCGCCAGGCCCACCTCTTCACTCTGCAGGGTTAACAGCTTCTGTCCCTTCTTGACCCATTCGCCAACCTGAACATGAACTTCAGCAATCTGCGCTGGAAAGGGGTAACTCACGATGGCCATTCTGGTTTGGGGAGCCAGGACTTTTCCCATCGCAGAGTGTAGAGTTCTCAAAGAGCGGTAAGTGATCTTGACAGTCTCGATCTCTATTGCTTCCTTCTCGTTGTCCGAGAGCGCCACGAACGGCTGTCGTCCACGTCCTCGCCCTATTCCGCGTCCACTTCCACCTCTTCCAAGCCCCCGTCCCCCGACTACTCCCTGACCCAGGCGCCGATTCTGAGGTTGAGGAGAGCTTGTTATTTCGTTGGAGTCAGGCTCGGCGGCCTCTTGCTTTTGTTCCCCTCTCCAATCTTCGTAGCGAGAACAACTCATCTCCAGAACGCAAGAGCAGAAAAAAAGAACCAGGAAAACTGACCGTTTCCTCATCATAAGTCTCCTAGGGTCTACGACCGACTGCCTTGTCCAACACCGCTTGTGTCACGGCGTAGTTGAACAGTGCTTCCGCCAAAGCCTTTCTGGTTTCGTTCAATGTTCGCCTGGCTTCTATCAACTCGATCCCCCCAATCTCACCTTCCTGATAACTGAACGAAAACATCTCGTACACTTCTTCGGCTTGGGGCAAGATCTCGTCCTGAAGCAGGTGAATCTGTTCCTTCGCCGTCTGGGAATTCCGATACGCCTCTTCCACCTCGAGAAGGATGGTGTTGTTCAGGTGGACTCCGTCGCTCTGGAGTGAAGCTATGTTGGCTTCAGCCTCAGCAATTTCGCCCTCTTGGCGGCCCTTAAATAAAAAGGAAAGGGGAGCCGAAACGGTTATAGACCAGGTTGTTGGAAATGTTTTCACGAAGTGTCGAGAGACATTGAGATCAAAATCGGGAAACAAATCACGGTGTGCCCGCTCGATACGAACCCGTTCTTTCTCCGTAGAATAGGCCAACCTTTCAGCTTCAGGGCGTATAGACAAGGCCTCCTGCTTTAGTTTTACCAGGTCAGGTTCGACAAAAGGGATCTGGAGCTGACCAATTAATGCAAGAGGCATCCCTTTCTTTCCAGCCATCAGATAATTGAGCCTGTCCTGAGCCGATCTCTGCTCGTTCAGCATAGCTCTGACCCGGTTGGCCGCTCTGAGAGCCTCCACACGTGCTCTTAGGACTTCCACTCTGGCTACCTCACCGGCAGCCTGCCTTAACTCAGCCTTCTCCTGAAAGTCCTTCGAGAGTTCCAGGTCTCTCTCGGCGTATCTAATCTGCTCATCAGCTAGGAGAACCCGATAGAAAGCCTCCTTTACCAAGAAGGCGAGTTCGATCCTCAGAAGATCGACATCAATATTGGTCTCCTGGGCTTCCTGCTCGGCAATGCCCCCGCGAAGCGATCTCTTACCCGGAAACTCAAAGGTATAACTGACACCCAGGTAGGACTCACCAGCATTTACAAAATCCAGGATTTGGGGCTGCAGATCTGAGTTGTAATCGACAGAAAGCTGCGGCCGTGCCTTGGCTTGATCAATTCGAGCCAGGGACGCCTCGTGAGTCCGGATGGCAGAAAGCACGAGAGGATTAGAGCTCAGAGCAATTGAAATGCACTGAGTCAACGTTAGCTCGCCTTTCTCAGTTCCGGACTGGCCCGACAAGGGACCGAAAGCCAAATGGACAGCAATGCCCAATACAAGTATTTGTTTGACCACATTTACCCCCAGTTTGTTGAATGGGGAAGACTTGGTTTGACACAAGGAGAGTCAATAGATCAAACGAGAGGTGGGGGTCGGGCCGGAAATCCGATGATGATCTGAGCAGAGTAGTCAAAAGACTCCTCACTGCTCAGGATCTCAGCGGGAGGTAGATCCGGGAGTAAAGAGACTTCGAAGATGTCAATGGCTACACAGGAACTCTGAAAGTTGCAGGCAGGACAATCAGGGTCTCTCGCACCCACGTCGTCAGTGTGGCAGAGGTTTATCGAAGCCACTATGGCCAAGAAGACTGACAGCAGTACTACACTTAAAAGCTTTCTACCCAGCATCTCGCTCCCAACCACACAAAACTGCAAAACCTTTTAGTTATCAATACGATACCAGATACTGAAGCTTCGGACAACCACCGGTAATCCAATAATCAAAAGCGGCACCGGAGCGCACTAAGATCGCGGTTTCGCAGCCTCGTATGCACAGGCCCCTGCCTCAGCCACCTACCTGCATAGGGTGTGCCAGATCCGGTTGAACGGCGAGGCCTTTCAATAACTCGCTAGTGTGCCGTAGGTTATCCCCATCTTCTTGGAGAGGCACAGCCCGGCCTACTATTGCAAATGAAGAGGATACTGGGTGTTGGACGCGCAATTTGCCATTCAATAAGCCAGACTGGCCATTCTGGGGAATGTTGTCCAAATGGCAATTCGCCCGAATTGGAAGCTCGAAGCCCGAAGCTCGAAGTTCGAAACAATATTCAAGCTCGAAT
>JAUVSF010000746.1 GCA_030597245.1 Acidobacteriota bacterium | reverse complement strand
CATGGGAGTCCCGTTCGGAGGACCGCTTTCCGAGGGCCTTAAGAAAGTAGCCGAACGAGCCGTGGAAGCCTGTCCCACTGGAGCTCTGGCTTTTCGATCAGGGCGCAGCTGCGATCTTGGAGAGTGTGGTTCCTGCCCCGCGTCTCCGAGTCTGTCAGATTAGCCTTACGGTTGGGGCCTGCCTGGCCTGATTTACCGGTCAATTCAGCTCGACTGTCTTTGAGATCTTTCCGGCCCACCGAGAGCTGTAGTTGACCTCAACAGGACCCCGTCCCGATATGAGAAACTGGTGTTCCACTTTTCCAAAACCGGGGACGACAAGGAATTGCAGTTCTGGTCGATGCTCCTTATAGGTGACGTCGTCTCGATAAGCGTCGTTCAAAGTGCCTCCTGCTAAAACCGTGGCATTCGTACCCGATACCGTCAGCATGTCTTTGGGATACAGCTTGTGTTTCTGCGACAGTGAACTCATGGTTGGAATTGCCTTGGCATTGTGAAGGCGCGTCCGGACACGATACAGGTTGGCACTGATTTCTTTAACGTCGAATACGTCGAGTGACACCTCGGGGGTGTTCTTGGCTGAAAAGATGATGGCCATCGCGTTACGGTGGACCAGGTCTTTGAGCATGAAAGGCGCGGGGAGCCGGGAGCTGAACTTCACCCAGCCACCGATTTCGATCTCTCCGTAGGTGGGGTGTTGGTAGGGAGTCCAATCCTTGTAGAGCTCTCCCTGGGCAAGATTGTCGTTGAACTTGAGGCGCTCCCGGGCGGAATCGAGATTTCCTCGACGGTCATTCCTCTCCTCCTCATTTCCGCGAACCTGTGTTTCTGCATGAGTCTTGAATGACTCCTGGGAAATCTGGTAAAGCTCAGCCACGAACCCGAAAGCACCATTTGAGCCAACCATCCACTCGAGAAAGTCGCCATAGGTTGAGTAGAGATCTTTCCAGAGGATCATGTATTTGTAGCCCGGTGTAATGCGCTCAGCTTGTTGGCCCAGGTAGTCGTAGACTTTTATGTCCTGTTGGGGGTATTCACCCTGGGTTTTCGTACTCGGCCCACGCAAGTACATTCCGCCTGAATTGTGTAATGCCCAGGCAATGGCGATATTTGGACGCTTGCGAATGTATTCTGCGATGGCTTTGACCCCGACACCTGAAAACGGAAAGTCACCTGCTCCGCGCTGGACATAGTCTGGCATCCAGTCAGAGCCCCAGTTACGGTTAGTATCAACGTAACCTTCCGAGTCCTCGTTGATTCTGCCGTCGCCGTCGTTGTCAATGCCCTCCCGGCCCAGCATTCTCCACTCGCCGATCTCTCCAGGTTTCACTTCGATCATCAACCGTGGATCTTCAGGATCCGTTTTGTATCTGCCGAAGGGGTCTCGCATGCGCATCATGCAGATATTCCCATCTCCATCCAGGTCCTCAGGAAAGTCCTCGTCGATAAGGCCATCCTTATCAACGTCCTTTGGTCGTCGAAGCCCGCGATTACTGCTTGAAGTGTTGGCGTCTGCAAAGAAGTGATAGCGCCCATCCACGTTGACAATAGGTATGACGTAGATGGCGTTCTTGTCTACTAGTCTGGTGATCTCTTCATTGTGGCCGTATTTAGCGAGTAGATAATCGAGAAAGTACAGAACTACTTCAGTTGCCTGGAGTTCGTTTCCATGGATGTTGGCGTCCACATACACTCCTGGTTTATCAAGCTCGGCGCCAGTCGCAGGATTGTTGATCGTGAAAGCGTAGATTGTGCGACCTT
>JAUVSF010000576.1 GCA_030597245.1 Acidobacteriota bacterium | reverse complement strand
TCAGGCTGCTTTGCTGACCGCTCCGGCCGCAGAGCCCCGGAGTCCGGCCTGCAATCTCCTTTCTGCTGATTCTGCCTCCAACCGATCCACCCGTCCGTTCTTTTCAAGCTTTCCTTGCCAGACCCGCCCAGATAAACCGGGGCTCGCAAAAAGGCAAATTCCTATCGACTCCAACGCCCCACCTCAGGTCCCTTAGCCTGGCACATCGACTTCCTGGTCTCGAATCATTGAGGAGCAAAACCTACGCATTGGCCTTCCTCTGTCCCCTTTAACTGAAACTGGGGTTCCGCTTCGCTCCAGGCCATACAAACATCAACTACCAAAAAGCCGTTATAATTGCGGCAAGTTGGGGATTTGGATTCCTTGCTAGAGCGTCTGCCTTCACCTGAGAGCTGACCCGAGAGAATCCACTCAAAAGCAATTTGGAACCCGCAGGGACTGCATTCTTTCGGGACAAGCCAATCTTGATAGACCCCGGTGTTAACTGCCAACACTTAAGAGACTCTACCTTTTTGAGCAGGCAGATAAATCAGTCGTTAAGAAAAGAGGAATGATTCATGAGAAGAAACCGCCTCTATTTAGCTTTACTTTGTTTTCTCGTTTTTGGAGCAAGCGGAGTCGCTTCGGCTCACGACGGAAACGGTGTCGATTCGGGCACTACGGCCTGGATGCTCACTTCAACTGCTCTCGTTCTGTTGATGGTGCCTGGCCTGGCCATGTTCTATGGTGGGCTGGTCCGGACGAAAAACGTCCTTGGAACGATGATGCATGCATTCTCCGCGATGGGAATCATGAGTGTCTTGTGGGTCATCGTCGGATACAGCATGTCTTTTGGAGAGAACGTTCTGGGTGGCTGGTGTGGCTGGAATTCAGATTACCTGTTCCTGGCGGGCATCGACGACAGGATTATGGACGAGGGCATTCCTGAGTATGTCTTCTCAATGTTTCAGGGCAAGTTTGCCATCATCACACCCGCCTTGCTTGCTGGCGCGTTCGCAGAAAGGGTGACGTTCAAAGGCTATGCATTCTTTATCACCCTGTGGGGAATCCTCGTCTACAATCCCCTCTGCCATTGGGTGTGGGCTGATGACGGCTTTCTCTACAACATGGGGGCAAACGGTGCCATTGACTTCGCCGGCGGCACCGTCGTCCACATTTCGGCTGGTGTCGGCGGCCTCGTGGCCGCTCTCTATCTGGGCGCCCGTCGCGGATACCCGAAAACTGCAATGCATCCGAGTAACCTGGTTATGACGATGATTGGAGCCGGGTTACTCTGGGTAGGATGGTTCGGATTCAACGCCGGGTCCAGTGTTTCAAGCGGCCTGAGTACAGCCCAGGCGTTGACTGCTACCCAAGTCGCAGCCGCTTCGGGGGCTTTGATGTGGATGATCATAGAAGGCCGGCACCAAGGGAAGGCAACCGCACTCGGGTTTGCCAGCGGAATCCTGGCGGGCCTGGTTGCTATTACGCCTGCTGCCGGTGTTGTTCGGCCGGCGGGTGCACTAGCTTTGGGTGCGATGGGCTCAGTGCTCTGCTATCTGGCGATTCAGATGAAGAACCGATTGGGTTACGACGACAGCCTGGACGCGTTTGGCATTCACGGCGTCGGCGGAATTGTCGGAGCTCTCTTGCTTACCTTTTTTATACGACCGAGCTGGATGGAAGAAGCAGCCACCGCAGCCGGTGGCAGTTGGACTGTGCTACAGCAGTTCGGAGTTCAGATCACCGCGGTTCTCGTCGCCATCGGATATGCGGCCGTTGCTACCTATTTAATCGTAGTACTCGTTGATAAGACGATCGGTCTGCGGGCCCCGGAAAAGGATGAGATGGCCGGGCTCGACACTACATACCATGGTGAAGACGGTTACGGCATGTTGAACGCCGGCTAAAGGAAGACGATATGAAACTGGTCACTGCCATTATCCAGGAGAATAAAATCGACGAGGTTCGTGAGGCCCTCATCGACGCTGAGATTACCCGCATCACGGTGAGCCGCGTCTCCGGACACGGCCAACAGCAAGAGATTGAAGTCTATCGAGGCAAAAAGGTAGTCCCCAATCTCCTTCCCAAGATACGCCTCGACATAGCCGTCAATGATGAGTTCGTTGATATTGCAGTCGCTACGATCATCAAGTCGGCGAAATCGGGGGACGACGGAAAAGTCGGGGACGGAAAGATCTTCATAACGCCCCTCGAAGAATGTATTCGGATCCGTACGGAAGAAAGGGGAAGCGTAGCGATCTAGCTGCGGCTTTCTGGATAGGTCTGAACCACACCAGGACACCAAGGAGGTTGGGGGCTTAAGGAAAGTAAGGTGGCCTTCCAGGCCATCAGGCGCGTTGCCCCAGAAGTGACGAAGCGGAAGCTCACGCTTCCGCACTCACAAGGGAAAAACTTGGTTCTTAGCCCGCTTTTCTCACCAGGTTGCGTAGCGAGGCGATTTGAGGATTCCCAATCACACAGACCCCCCCAAATCAGCGCGTTGTCGCCGCAGGAAATTGGCATTGCCAAATCTCCTTGCTATCCCGTGCCTGCTGAATTAACCTCCTGAGTGGACGAGGGCGAATAGGGTCCCTCGCGGATGTCAGCGTGGCATCCCTCCATTTGAGGAATCCTTCTTGGCGACTCTTTGCCGCTGAAGCTCTGAGCCTCTTGCCCTTTGTCCAAGGAATGCGAGAGTGACCAGATCTTTCTGGGGAGGACCGATTCTGAATAAACGGATACTCGATTTTTCACCCGTGGGGAGGTGAAGTATGCATCCGAAAGTGTTGGCGGCCGTTTTGCAGCTCTGTTTCTCACCCGAGGTAGCGCAACCGGGGCTGACTTCTCTGAACGCTCCGAACACGTCCTCGCCGTCTACGTGAGGGGAGCCTGCTGATGCCGAGAAAAGGAGGAATCCCAAATGAAACTTGATCAGACTATTGTCTTGTGTGTTCTTTTCCTATTCTTGGGCGCTTTCCACGCGGTCGTTATCGCCCAAGAAGAACCCGACGATGTGGAGTTGGCGCGTCTGCAGCAACTTAAGAAAGAAGGTGCAGAATATCGGGTGACAACATTCAGCGTGTATGACCTGTTCTGGAATTCTGAGGACACGAGCACTGTTGACAAGAAGTCGGCAGAGGAAAATCACTCGGAAATTGCTCTGACCGACAAGGCAGGACTAACCCCTGTTGGGGTCACCACAACCTGGATTTTCCCTCCCTCGGCAAAGCCTGTCCTCGTTCCCAAGTCGGATACGGACTCCGCCTACGGGACTCCGGTGCGAAGACTGAGCTGCATACCTGATACTGATGACGATGATTATCAGCGAATGATTGCTCGGAGAAACGAGATGTATCGGACATTGGTAAAAGAGTTTCCCCAACTAGAATACTGGGTGCTTGGATATGAACCGAATTTTGAATTCTATGACTGCGAGGGAAAGAGGCTGGGGCTAG
>JAUVSF010000743.1 GCA_030597245.1 Acidobacteriota bacterium | reverse complement strand
GAGCTACGGCGCGACAGGTCCGGCATCTACTACGATTCTTTTACCCGTTGGAGTGATCTTGTCAACCTGAATGGGCCTGGTACCGGGCAGTTCAACGGACTCAGAAACCTCTACAGCGCGAATGCCTTATGCACAGCATTCCATTTGACACGGGGAGCCCCGGGATTCCAGGGCCTGTTGCTCAAACCGCAACAGACCATGCTCGAAGCTCGAAATCCGAAGCACGAAACAAGCTCGAAATGAGAAGGTCTAAGGTCTAAACGTTTTGAAGTGACTGTTTCTAAATAGCTTATTAGTGACAGACTATTGCAGTCATTAGATATTCGAACTTGAGATTTGTTTCGAATTTCGAGCTTCGGATTTGGGCGGGGTGCCATTTTGGGCAACGCGCTCTTCCAGACCGGGGGCTCTTCCCGTGTTGCGCGACGCAAGCTGGCGAAGCGTTCGAAGCTCTGCTAATCTGAAATGTTATGAAGAGGATTCATGGATTGTCTTTTCCAGTTCTGTTCGGTGTTCCTTTGCTTTTGATGATGGGCGCGGGGTGTGCTCCTCCTTCTACAGAGGTCGAAGACTCGGACATCGGCTCAGAGCCCTATCGAGCCGCGCCTCAGCCAGTGGCGGAAGTGGACGTGCGAACACTCGAGATCGGTGTGTCGGCGCCCGACTTCCGACTTCCCGGGGCGGATGGCCGATTCTACGAACTTGCTGATTTTGATGATGCCGAAGCCCTGGCCATCATTTTCACCTGTAACCACTGCCCTACCGCACAGGCATATGAGGAGCGGATCAAAGCTGTGGCTGCGGACTACGAAGACCGTTCCGTGGCGGTGGTGGCAATTTCCCCCAATTCGCCACTCGGCTTGCTTCTGGAAGAACTGGGATACTCCGACCTGGGAGATACCTACGAGGAGAACCAGATCCGTGCTGAGGATCATGCTTTCAATTTTCCCTACCTTTATGACGGAGACGACCAGCAGGTATCTATTCGGTATGGACCTGGAGCTACTCCTCAAGCTTTCGTGTTTGACGCCGAAAGGAAGCTTCGTTATCGGGGGCGTCTTGATGGATCGGAGAAGCCGGGAACTGCGAATGCTGAAGATTTAAGGCAGGCTATTGATGCAGTTCTCTCCGGGAGGCAGGTGGAGAATCCGGTTACAAAGTCGTTTGGATGTTCAACCAAGTGGGCCTGGAAGCTGGAGTTAAAGGAGAAGGTCGATCAGGAATGGAGTGAGTTGCCTGTCACTCTCGAGAATATCGATGAGAGCGGAATCGAAAACTTGATTCAGAACGACTCGGGAAAACTCCGCCTGATCAATGTCTGGGCAACATGGTGTGGACCTTGCGTAATCGAATTCCCCGAACTCATCGAGATCCATCGTATGTATAAAGGACGGGACTTCGAGTTTGTGTCGTTGAGTGCTGATTTGCCGGAGCGCCGGGAAGACGTTCTCGAATTCCTGGAAGGGCAAGAGTCTGCGGTGGCAAATTACATTTTCGAAAAGGGCGACCCTTATGCCTTGATTGAGGCAATCGACCCCGACTGGGATGGTGCTCTCCCCTACACCCTTCTGCTCGAACCGGGCGGAAACACCGTTTATGCGAGGCAAGGGATGATCGAACCCCTTGAACTCAAGCGTATCATTGTCGATCACCCGATGATTGGGAGGTACTATTGATGCTACGGCATGGGCTTGTTGGAAGGGGGCATGCGAGGTGTGCTGAGAATTTCAAGTCGCATTCGGATTGAGGTGACCCGAATCAGCACCCAATTCTGATTCAGAGACATCCACTGGGTACTATGTAACCCTGAAATCAACCTTGCCGATGGAAGACACCCAACTAGGCTTCTTGACCTCTGTAGGCAGTCGCCAATAAAATCAATACTTTGGGGCAAGAATCGGATGTCAAGAGGAGGTCGTTCCACTAGATCCCGTGAGGTAGCGGTTTGAAACGAGAAGGTTTGTTCGACATGGTAATGGGTTCCAGGGGGCCGGAGGTCTTCAATCTCGACCTCTCCAGGAGG
>JAUVSF010000668.1 GCA_030597245.1 Acidobacteriota bacterium | reverse complement strand
TGAAGGACGGCGAGGTTCACTACGACTCCGTGCCCGGAACACTCACCAAGCTGGGCGAGCCCGGACTGTTGAGCTTTTGTTCGGTGAGTGTTCGAGGACAAGACGTTTACCGATGCCGTCCGCAGATAGGGGCCGGCCTCTGCAAGCATTCTCCCGACCGGCAGGAGCCCCAGTATCTGGGCGGCTACCCGTCTATCGCCTCGCCCATTCTGCTAAACGAAAGGGCTGTCTATGGCGGCTTGGACGGCAGGCTCTACGTGGTCCCGTTGTCCGAGGGTGAAGAGGTATGGTCGTTCAAGACCCCGTTCGACGCGCCGATCTCGGCGCCGGCAGCCGTATGCGACGGTCGAATCTACTTCGGAAGCGAAGACGGGTACCTGTACGTCTTGGGACCGGGAGGTAATGCCGCGCTGCCGACCAAGGATCTCGAAGTCTGGAAGGTCCGAAATCCGCTGACCGGCGAACTGGCGGGGCCGGCGTATGATTGGTACACGAACCACGGCGATTTTGCCAACACCAACGTGAACAAACAGGGGGTCAAACCGCCGTTCGCCGTCAAGTGGATTCGCCGCTATGAGGGGACGTTCAAGCACCTTCCCGTTTGCGGCGGGGGGCGAATGTATACGCATACAGCCGAAGGTCAGATATTCGCTGTGGAGCAGGACACGGGGCGGTTGCTCTGGCGGCGGTACAATCCCCACGTGTATCTGTCTTTCACCGCACCGCTCTATCACAAGGAACGTCTCCTGCTGCCCCAAGCCGGCTGGAAGCAATCCCGACTCAGGTGCCTGGACGCCAAGACGGGCAAGCTGTTCTGGGAAGCCCCCTTTACCGGAACGCCCAGTTGGAATCGGCAAATGCCTCCGGTGGTCTACAAGAACGCGGCCATCTACATGTTCGGCTCGGGCAAATTTGCGCCTAGCGGGAATTCCAACACTTTGGCTGGACGCGGAAAGGCCGATCCGTCACCTCCTGAGGAGGAAGTATCCGATTGGATTTACTTCCATGACAACCCCCGCTACGCCCGAGACAATAAGCCCTTGGTGCGCGCTTGGGACGTCCAGACGGGCAAAGAGCTGTGGAGCCTGGATTTCTCACACCTGGGCGCCGGCGGGAACGATTCCGGATTGTGCCTGATGGGCGATACCGTTTACTACTCCACCTTCTTCGGCTACGCAGCACAGAGACGGGGCAAGCCGGGGAACAAGGGCCTGACCGCCGCCCTGGACCCCATGACCGGCGAGGTGCTCTGGTCGACCACCAAGTACTACGTGACCGCTGGCTGCGCCATGGCCGGCAAAGACGGACGGCTGTACCTGGGCGGTACGAACCAGCCCAACGAAACCACGAAGAACCGCTACATATGTTGCCTGGATGCACGGGACGGCTCGCTGATCTGGCAGTCGGAGCCGATCAAATGGTCTTTCAACGCCATCCTCGTCGCCGATGATTTCATTTTCAATAACGCGAGTAAAAATGATGCCTACGTGTTCGACAAAGACACTGGCAGAATCACCGACCGGTTCAACTACAATTATTACTGCACCCGGCTCGTGATCTCCGAACCGTACGTGTTTGGCCCCAACATGGACGTGATCGACTTGTCCAACGGCAACAAGCTGTTGAGTAGCGGACCCGCCGTGGACAACCGCGAATGTGTGGCTGCCGTGGTCTCCAATGGGCGCATCTTCTACACGTCGCAAGCCAGCGGCCTTCAGGTTTCCCAAGTATGCGGGTCCGAGGCCGCATCGTTTTCGCCCTGGCGGCAGCCAGCCGCAAAGGGCCACTGAACTCAGGACGATCGTGCTTTGGACGTTCTACACAATGGACCTTCGTCTTTCAGTTGTTGTTTTCAGGTATTACGACCGAAAAAGGAAAACCGAACACGACCCAGTCGACGCTCAATCAACTCTGGAAGGCCAGACACGCGTCCTGACCGGCGGGCATGTGTCACCTTCCATCGGCGGCGACCTTCTGCGCAATCCCAAGGCCGTGGGGTGCAAATATCCTCCCTACATAACGCCTTCTACAACAGCAACTTAAGGTCATCAGGGCCTGAGCGAGATGACCAAGCTTAGATCACGCACCTGCATTTGCACAGAGCTGATCCCGGGCACTTCCCAGCCAAGTATCACACTGGAAATGGCAAAATCGTTGTTTGAGGGAGATGTTTGGAGATAACCTTTTCTGCGTGCCTCACTCAAGGCTTCCTGAATAAAAGGATAGAGTCCCTTGTCAAATTTAACCCAGTGACCATCATGCAAGCTCGCATCAGTATATACGTGGGTGGGAGGTGCGTAAATCATCTTAGCTGAAGGATCAGCTGTGTCTTTGGCAGCATATAGCGGACTCGAGCGATATCGTTCATCATAGATCTGGACGTTGAACCAGATAAGATCACCATAACCAGCAGATTCTCGGTTGCGATTCTGAATGATTAATGTCAGCAGAAACTGTGCCGTGTGAAGATTGGGCGTGTATCCATCAAGCTCGAAATGCTCACTCTTTAGAAGTCTGGCTTCCACCTGCAAGCGGATTCGCCTTATGCACCCGAAGAGATGAATATCAATATCATCCTGTTCAATTAGAAGATGCGGCCAGAGCTGTCCTCTCTTCCTCATGCCGTCCGGATATTCCCGTCGTGAATCAACTCCCAGAATGAGATCACTGTCATGGCGAGAGCCCTGTCCGAACATAATTATCTTCGCTTTATTCTCTATTTTCAACATGCCAGATGGCATAGTGACTATTGGGGCATTACTC
>JAUVSF010000227.1 GCA_030597245.1 Acidobacteriota bacterium | reverse complement strand
CCCGCGAATCTCATTGAATCTGTCAACCAACCAGCGACGATCGTTCAGCGGTACGTCCACGGTGTCCAGGTTGGCACCTCGACCAACCGATATCGCCTGGTAAAGATCGACGGACAACTGCATCCGGATACTCTGGAAAAGCGCTTCGGCTAACTGAAAGATCCGCAATCTCCAGTCGGGAGCAGGCTTCTCCAGATTCGCCCTCTTCAGCAACTTCTCGGCCTCGTCCAGCGCGGTCAAGCAGCCCACTTCATCGGCTCGACGGAGCCTGCTGATGGCTTGCTCCTCCAGGTTCGTTTCAAAGAGCAGCCGCGCTCGAACGTAAGCGTCGTAATAGGCTCTGTAAAGTGCTAGCTGGAAACGCCAGTTCAGGAGAGTTCCCGGGGACGCCTTTCGCTCCATTCCCTGGAACTGCTGGAGGGTTGTATAAACCCCTTCATTGGTGAGAAGGGGGCCTTTCCAGTTCCGCTCCAGGGCCATCAGTCCCTGTGCGAAGTCCTCTTCGTACTCGGGTCCAATAAAGAAGCGACTATATTGCCGCAGGGCATCGACCACGTTCATCTCCGGATCCCAGCCCAGAGAACTCCAGACGAACTTGTTGACATCGTCATTGATACCCTCGGAATAGGTAATGAACCCGATCGAGTGATCCGCTGCATGGCGGAGAATTTTCGCCTCATCAGTCGGACGCGGGTTGATCACTTCCCTCCCCTCCGTGAGAGCATACGCCAGGTCCCAGTTTGGAACCGGATATTGGCAACTGAAGCTGTGAGTGATATCCGGATATCGGCGGATCGGATATTCCTGTGGAATCTCCTCTCGGAATTGCGCAAGCGGCACACGAAGCCAGGGACCATAAACCAGGCCCGTCAACCACTTCGGCCTCTCATTTTGGATAATCCGATAGAAGATGTTCATCTTCTCCACGGTAAAGCCTTCCGGGGCTACCCACATTCCGGCCTCGGGATGATAGCGCTTCAAATTCTCCGTTTGCTTCTCCAGCAGGTTCATCAAAACCCGCGGTGGTGCATGACCGGGATCTCCCCCTGGAACATATACTGCGTCGATACGGGGCAGTTTCCCAAATACTTCTCCCCATTCTCGAATGGCAAATTCCACTGTCTCCGGTTTCGAATAGTCCTCATCGAGAGCCGGATACCAGATCCAGACATCGAGGCCGTAATCATCAGCAATCTGCGACACCTTCGCCATCATTTCCATTTGTGGAACCGGAAAGTGCGGACTGTCGGCTGCATCATCCGAACGAGGAGGTATCAACTGCACTGCATTTGTCCCAAACACTGCCAGTTCACGGATATATTGCTCCCACATTTCGGGAGTGAAGCCATCGTATGAATTTGTCTTCGGGCGATACCCCAGTTCGTGCCCACGCAGCGGATAGGCGGGGGCTGTCCGAATCTCCAGTCCTTCAGGGACCAGGATATGGTTCCGCTTGAGCCTCATCTCCCGAAGCAGGCGACCGATACCGAAAAGCAAGCCCCGAGCATCACGACCCACCACCCAGGCAGCCGGCGCCTGACGGCCTTCTTTGCCGGTTCTCAACAGATAACCCTCCTCGCCAAGATCGCCGAGCACTCGCTCCGAAATGGATAACGGGCCCCGGAAATCCTGCAGTCGGGAAAGCGGACCAACTGCGACGACCGGTACCGAGGAACCGGGCCACTCGTCCGATAGGGCCAGGCGTACAAGAGTCCTCTTCTCTATCTCCTCCACCAGCATCCGAATGGCAGTCTGCTCTACTGATCCCAGGCCAACCGGTGCAACCAGGACTGCCTTGGTAAAATCCTCCAGTGATTGCTCTTGCCCGCAGAATACACTCACCGAAAAGAAAATCAGATGAAAAACGTGGATTACCAACTTGACACAATATCTTCCTGGTCGCCTCACCTCAAACCTCCTTCGAAGTAATCGACCACCTCCACAGGTGATCGCTTTTCTTGGTTCCTTATTAATCCACAGCTATCTAAACCTCCAGAACCCCCGAGGCGTGCCGAGCATACCAGGTCCACCGGGACTGGAAGGTCTCCCCAGCCCTCAGGGACCTCAGGGGGAGGAAGAACCCCTGGAACCTGCCGAATCGGAAGGCCCACAGCGTGAACCGGGACCCTCCCAACTATAGCTTGTGCGTTCAAACCTCGTTCTCACTATCAACCACCGTAAATGTTAAGTCAATGAGTTTCGTGGAGTATACGGAACTGTTAGAGAGATGTCCTTGATGAGAACAGTGTCCCGGTGCCTGCTTTGAGAATCTTGAAGCTAGATTGCCCAATGAAGATCAAACCCTGAACCCTCAAAACTGGTTCCAGTCCATCGTCCGCTGGTCGCCCAGTCGTGTTTTGTCCGTATTCAGTTCCAGTCCGAACTTCGCCAATCGATTCGTTCGGCGGTTCCGCACTCGTGGCGGGGGTCGGCCTGATCCCTCGACGAGGGACGAGAGATCACGGCTCCCAAAAGTGAGTTCTTTTAGGAGATTGGGTATGGTACGATTCTTCGGGAAGAGCTTTCAGAATATGGGGATCGTATTGCCTTGTTGGGCGATCTAACCTCTGCTACGTCGGCTTTCCTGGTGCTCATGAGGGTGATGATCAGTGCCATGCTCAACCTCGAGGAAAATCCGAAACTCGTCCACGATGTCATGTCCCAGGACGCCGAAATGGCTAACGAGCCGATTCAAAGTTGGTGCTGGATGCGAGGGCCCAGTGCCTCCGGGTAAACGGTCCGACCGGAGACTTCTCTGTTCTTTCGCCTGGCGAGCGCGAGGAGGTGACAACAAGAAGCCCTACAGCTGCTTCTGACAAGGAGACGAAACAATGAAACCTGTTCAATTTCTGCTGGCAATGATCTTTGCTGGAAACGTTTTTTTTAGTTTTTCGGAAAGTTTTGCGGAAGACCTGAAACACGTTGCTGTCTTTAAGGAGGAGGGGCGATTTGGAGGTTGGCCGGCAAACCATGGAATCTGGTCGTGGGGGAACGAAATACTGGCTGCTTTCGAGGTCGGTTATTTTCGTGAGACGGATCGGGGCCACGCGATCGATTACTCGAAGCCCGCCGAACATGTTCTGGCCCGCAGCCTGGATGGAGGCGAGACCTGGACCATTGAGAGACCCGAAGGCCTGAAGCCTCCTCCAGGAACGAAGGTAGCGGGGGTCCCTGCTGGTGAAGGAGGCAGAGAGCCCATAGACTGCCCCGGGAATATCGAGTTCAACAATCCGGATTTTGTTCTGACCGCGAGGATGACCTCAGTCCATGTCGGTCCCTCACGCTTTTACTACTCCCTGGATCGCGGCAAGCACTGGCAGGGGCCCTTCAATACCCCAAACTTCGGTACACCTGGAATCGCCGCACGGACCGACTACCTGGTCGATGGGAAGCACGAGTTGACCATGTTTCTGACCGCAGCGAAGGCCAATGAGAGAGAGGGGAGAGTCATTTGCGTTCGAACCAGGGATGGAGGGAAAAACTGGAATCTGGTCTCCTATATCGGTCCTGAACCGGAAGGCAACGGATACGCGCTTATGCCCTCTTCGGTTCGCCTGTCGCCCACTGAGATTCTGACAACCATCCGCCAGCGGAAGTTCATCGAGGCTTATCGGTCCCTTGACAACGGAAAGACCTGGAATTACGCAGGTCAGCCGGCTCCCGAAACCGGTGGAAACCCACCCCACCTGATCCAGTTGCGGGATGGGCGTTTGGTGCTGGTGTACGGATACCGCCTGGAGCCCTACGGAATCCGGGCCAGGATTTCCTCTGATCAGGGGAAGACCTGGAGCAACGAAATCGTTCTCAGAAAAGATGGCGGAAACTGGGATCTGGGTTATCCTCGGTCGGTTGAGCGACCGGATGGAAAGGTCGTAACCGTCTACTACTTCAACCAAGCCGCCGGAAAGGAGCGTTTCATCGGAGCGACTATCTGGGATCCCAAGAATGTTCCGATGGAATGAGAGGTCTGGCTCAACTGACCCCCATGTCAGAGCCGAGTTGCCTGTCGTGTTCCTGGTACCATGGCGGTGAAGAATTCTTGTGGCGGTCAGCAAGAGCTGAGATCTGATTCGCCGGACACTAGAATGAAGAGCCAACTGCCTGCAATTCTGTCGATATGCTCGATAAGCCTATTCTATTCAGTCGCTTTGGGTGCTGAAGCAGACAAGGCTCTTTATGAATCGGAGCTGATTCTTCCTCTGGAATACTGGCATAACCACGCTTCCTGTATCGTGGAGCAGCCAAATGGAGACCTTCTGGTTTGTTGGTTCCACGGATCCGGGGAGCGAACCGCCGATGACGTAAGAATACTTGGTGCCAGGAGAAAGAAAAAGGAAAAAGGCTGGAGCGCACCCTTTGTCATGGACGATGTTCCAGGATTTCCGGACACAAATCCGACTATGTTCATCGATCCACAGCATCGGCTCTGGTTGATCTGGCCGACTATCCTGGCCAATGAGTGGCACACCGCTCTTCTCAAATACCGAATCTCCAGCGATTATGAGAAAGACGGAGCACCTGAGTGGGAGATTAGCCGGGTCCTCCATCTAAGACCGGGAGAGAAGTTTCTAGAGGCTGTCGAGGTCTGCCTCGCCGGTCTGGAAAAACGCGTGGATCTTTCGAACATGACGACTCCGGACCACACGGTCTCGACGGGGCCCGAAAGAGTCGATCGATACATCCAGCGCAGTCGGGAGAACGCCGCCGACAAACTATATCGAAGGCTCGGTTGGATGACTAGAGCACATCCATTCGTACTGGACAACAGCCGGGTAATTGTACCCTTGTACTCGGATGGATTCAGTTTTTCACTCATGGCAATCAGTGACGACTGGGGAGCGACCTGGACTACCAGCACACCACTGGTTGGGTTGGGAAATATCCAACCTTCACTGGCCCTGAAGAAAGACGGAACCCTTGTCGCTTATATGAGGGATGCCGGCCCCCTTCCCAAACGCCTGCAGTTGAGCCGGTCTTTCGATCGTGGTGAGACCTGGACTCCGGTCGCCGACACCGTTATTCCCAACCCGGGTTCGGGGGCCGAAGTCCTCACCTTGAGAAACGGAAACTGGATGTTGGTCTATAACGACCTGGAAGAAGGGCGCCACAGCCTGGCAGTGGCACTTTCAAATGATGAAGGCAAGACCTGGAAATACAAACGCCATCTGGAAAGAGATCAAGATGTGGTCAGCGGTCGGGGCCAACTCGGCAGCTATCACTATCCATCGGTCATCGAAGCCAACGACAGAACCTTCCACGTAAGCTACAGCTATTCTCCTCCGAGAAGCAAGATAGAACTCGACGCTGAGGGTCGATCGATGTCCGAATCAATTAAACACGCACGCTTCAACGAGGCTTGGATCCTCCAAGGGGACCCGCAGTAGACAGCTGCGTTATGTCGCCTGAGTGTTCTGCAGAGCTGATGACTTTTTACAGGCCGGCTACTGTGTTCTCCAGGCCAACTTCGTCAGATACACCATCTCGGAATCCCGAGAGAACAACTACATTTGGTAAACCGGCATCGGCCGTGGCATCGACAACCTTCCTGATCTGGTCAATGCAGCCGGCATGGTTCTCTTCTTGACTCAAGCCCTGAAAGAGATCGTGGCTGGGAGCCGTGTTGACCCCGTTGGTTCACCGGGCGAGAATGGGCTGGAAGGATGTTCTCATGAAAAGACGAAAATTCATCACTCTGTCCCCACTAATTGCAGCCGGCGGACTCGTTGGCCATTCACTGGGAAGGAGTCTGTTCCGCAGAGCGGGAAAAAATTCTCCTCATTTGGAAACGGCTTCCCCCCAACACGATTCCGACCGTCAACCCATTGTCCGTTGGAGCCGCAGTATACCAGTGCGTTATGAAGCCGACATTGCAGTTATTGGGGGCGGCATTGCCGGTGTCTCTGCTGCCTGCTCTGCCGCCCGCTCGGGAGCCAGAGTCGTCCTTGTCGAGCGCTTCGCGATAACGGGAGGGAACTCGACTACGGCGGGAGTCGCGTCATTCTGCGGTGAGACTGCCGGTCAAGGAGAGGTTTTCGACGAGATCGTTGCAGACTTAGAGAGATTCCGGGCTATTGTGCCCTACCGTCCATTTCCGGTTGGGGGTTCGCGGGTTTTTGACCACGAGATTCTGGCGATAGTCCTGCAGGAGCTAACACTACGTCGAGGAATCAAGCTTCTGCTGCACACCCGTTTCGTGGATGTGCGCGTTGTTCAAGGCCGGATTCAGGAGTGCCTGTTGTGTGGGAAGTCAGGTTTGGAAGCTCTTCGTGCGAAACAGTTCATTGACTGCTCGGGCGAGGCCGATTTAACCCGAGCAGCCGGCTTTCAAACCATCAAAGGAAGACCCGAAGATGGACTCCAGCTTCCGATGTCAATCATGTTTTTCGTACGTCATGTCCAGGAAAACGAACGTCGCGCTCAGTTACCATCGGGTTGGCTCGATCCGGTCCGTACCAAGGATCAGCTTCCCATGACCAGTCTCTGGCCAAATGGGCCCGGCAGTACAGCTCTGAAAGTCAAGGTCCCCATGTTCGACTCGACGGAAACAGAGAGTCTAACCGCAGCCGAGATCCGAGGTCGCAGAAGAATGATGGAGGTCCTTGACTATTACCAGAGGGTGGAAGGAAAGCCCTGGATTCTGGATCATTGCTCTCCCCAAATTGGGATCCGAGAAGGCTGCAGAATTGTCGGCGACTACGTCCTGACTGTGGACGATCTTCGAGCTGGAAAACGGTTTGATGATGGTGTAGCTCGAGGCGTCTACTACTTGGACGCCCACAAGCCTGATGACGAAAAAAGGACCTATGTCATTCAGACTGAAAAGCCGAAACGCTCTTGGCACGAAGGACTTGAGGTTCCGCCCTACCAGATCCCACTTCGTGCGCTTATCGTCAAGGACGCCTCCAACTTGATGGCAGCAGGGCGTTGTTTTTCTGCCGATCAGTTGGCCCTTTCCTCAGCCCGGGTCACGACTTCCAGTTCGATGATGGGGCAGGCCGCGGGCATCACCGCCGCCCTCTGCGTGCAGAAGAACTGTGATCCTAGAGTTCTCGATCCCAAAGAGGTAAAGAAAACCGTTGTCGAGCGGGGAGGAAGACTAGAGGTCTAGAGAGTCTACTCTCTGACCCGGCACGGTGCCCAAGTGACGATGGGCCGCGACAAGACTGACGTCGAAGTCGTACTGTCGGATGGCAGCAAAGAAAGCAAGGCATCTGTCCGGCTGGCAAATTGCCCAGAGATGAGAATGTCACGGGATTTCTGAATGGGTCTCGAAGAGGGACCTTCATCCTCCGACGCGACAAGCTTCCCGGCTTCATTGAAGCCGTCGACAGGAATCGTTACACCGACTTACAGCCCTTCCTTGGCCTTGAACAATACAAAAGAATTGAGAATGCCATAAAGCAGGCCGAAGATTTGCTCGAAAGAGAAGTTTCTGGCGAGCAGTCTCGATCTGACGTGACGCAGAAGCAGTTTCTTGCTGCATTACATGGGTTCTTGGCGAAGGACACCCGATCCGCGGCCT
>JAUVSF010000437.1 GCA_030597245.1 Acidobacteriota bacterium | reverse complement strand
TACAACCGTTTTTCAACAACTTACAGCCATTTCCTGGGGTAAACTTCTTTGCTCACCTCTGGCAAGCCGCTCTGCGCCTGCGTTTCCCCACAGCGCGATTGCCTCGCCCCGGGAACAGACGGAACAGGACGGTTGTGGGGAATCAGACAATCAACCTATCGTGATTCCATGGAGGCCATTTCTGAAATCGGCTCCGCTTCTTTTGGACGAGCCTCAATCACTCTTCGAATCGCTTGAAGAGCAGCGCTGCATTCGTCCCGCCGAACCCGAATGAGTTAGAAAGAACGTACTTTATCTCCATTTTTCTCGCTTGATTGGGCACGTAATCCAAGTCGCAATCCGGGTCGGGAGTCTCCTGATTGATCGTGGGAGGGACCATTCCCAAAAACACCGAAAGCACCGAAATCCCAGCTTCCAGACCTCCGGCGGCCCCAAGCAGATGGCCGGTCATTGACTTAGTTGAACTTACGGCGAGCGAATAGGCATGGTCTCCAAAAACAGCCTTTATCGCCGCCGTCTCAATCCGGTCATTCGGCAGCGTGCTCGTCCCATGGGCATTGATGTAATCGACCTCGTCGGGGGCAACCTCGGCATCAGCCAGAGCCAGAGCCATCGCTTGGAACGCACCCGTCCCATCTTCAGGAGGCAGAGTGATGTGATAGGCGTCTCCACTCATGCCATAACCTGCCACCTCAGCGTAGATGGTTGCTCCTCGGCCCAGAGCATGGTCCAAAGCCTCGAGTACTAGGATCCCGGCACCGGCACCGACTACAAATCCATCACGATCCAAATCAAATGGCCGACTCGCCCTCTCCGGTTCATCATTGCGCGTGGACAAGGCCCTCAATGCCGAAAACCCTCCGACGCCCATCGGGGTAATTGCATGCTCAGACCCGCCTGCAACCATCACGTCGGCATCCCCTCGCTGGATGATCTTGAACGAGTCGCCAATCGCATGGCAGCCAGCAGCACAAGCGGTACAGGTTGCCGAGTTAGGGCCGGCAGCACCCAACCGAATAGACACGTGTCCAGCCGCTTCATTAATGATGCTTGCCGGGATGAAAAACGGCGAGATCTTCCTCGGCCCACCCTTCAGGAACTTCTCGTGCTCCCTCTCGATGGTCTCAAATCCACCAATACCAGACCCGATGAGGACCCCAATCCGATGACGGTTTTCCGGGGTGCTCTAGAGTCCTGAGTGGGCGAAAGCCTCATCGCCCGCAGCTATCGCATAGGCGATGAAGAGATCCATCTTCCGTGCATTCTTCCGGTCAACGAAGTTAAGAGGGTCAAAGCCCTTAACTTCACCGGCAATTTGGGTCGGAAAATCCGTGGTGTCAAAGCGGGTTATGGAACCGATACCGCTCCTACCAGCAAGCAGGCCCTGCCAAGTGCTGTCGGTGTCCAACCCTAGTGCAGACACCATACCTACACCCGTTACTACGACACGTCTCTTCAAGTCCGCCAAACTCCCGGTTCTCAGTTCTTATGGGCTTGGATGTAGTCGATCGCGTTTTGAACCGTCTGGATTTTCTCGGCATCCTCATCGGGGATTTCAATATCGAAATCCTCTTCGAGCTTCATGACCAGTTCAACCGTATCGAGTGAGTCTGCACCCAGATCATCGATAAAGTGAGCGTCTGGAGCAACATCAGAATCATTGACTCCCAACTGTTCTACAATAATCGCCTTTACACTTTCTTCAACGGACGCCATATCTCCTCCAATCACTTGCAGATACTTGTCTACATGTACATTCCGCCGTTAATATTTAGCACATGGCCTGTGATATATCCAGCCTCTTTTGAGGCCAGAAAAAGCACTCCATTTGCTATGTCATCAACGCTTCCCATACGCCCCAACGGGACCATTCCTAACAGATCCTGCTTAGCCTTCTCTCCAAGGTTTTCCGTCATCGGCGTGGCAACGTATCCCGGGGCGATCGCGTTCACGGTGATGTTCCTCGAAGCAACCTCCCTGGCAACAGCCTTGGTGAATCCAATCACTCCAGCCTTGCTCGACACGTAGTTAGCCTGCCCCGGATTCCCCATCTGGCCAACCACCGAACTGACATTAATGATCCTGCCGTAGCGCTTTCTCATCATCTTCGCAACAACTTCTTTGGTAAGAAAGAATACTCCATTCAAATTCGTGGCAATCACGCTCGTCCACTCTTCATCCTTCATTCGAACGAGAAGATTATCGCGAACAATCCCGGCATTATTGACCAGAACGTCGATGCGTTCAAATTTTTCCACAACATTCCCAACCACTTCCTTCACTCGAGCTGAATCCGTCACATCCAAACGGACCCCAAACATACCCTTCCCGATCTCACTGATCTCCTCTTCCCAATCACTAAAATCGGCCAGAACAACCTGGGCTCCGGCATCAACTAACGACTCCGCCACACGTCTCCCAATTCCTCGAGCAGCGCCCGTCACCAAAGCGACCTGATCTTCAAGCTTGAACATACGATTTCACCTGCTCCGGTTTCTCAATGCTAGCTAAGCCGGCTCCGCCGGCTATTCTACGAATCAGCCCGGTCAGAACTCGTCCAGCTCCCACTTCGACAAAAGAATCGACACCCTCTTCCGACAAACGGAGGATACTCGCCTTCCAGCGCACCGTAGATGGGATCTGCCGGATCAAACCATCTCGCGCCTCGTCACCACTGGTCACAACTTCAGCATCGACATTGTTGACCATCGGGAACCTCAGGTCCTTGAATTCCACCGCCTCGAGCAAAGGAATCATCACCCGCTGAGCCGGCTCCATCAAACTACAGTGAAATGGGGCACTAACCGGTAGCGGGATCGTTCTCCGTGCCCCTCGGGATAGTGCCAGTTCACAAGCACGCTCCACCGCTGACGCATGGCCGGCTATAGCGACCTGATCAGCAGCATTCTCGTTAGCAGGGGACACTACCTGCCCTTGGGCAGTATCTTGGCACACCGCATCTACAGTAGCGATATCGAGCCCGATGATCGCGGCCATCGCACCGGTTCCGACCGGCACCGCTTCCTGCATGAACTGACCCCTCTTCCGGACCAGGCGAAGCGCGTCACTGAAGCTAAGAGCTCCTGCAGCAACCAATGCCGAATATTCGCCGAGGCTGTGTCCAGCCACATAATCGGGGCTGGCGCCCACGTCATGCAGTACCCGAAAGACAGCCACCGACACACACAGCAGAGCCGGCTGAGTGTTCTGAGTCAGGGTCAGTTCGTCTTTGGGCCCCTCGAAACACAACTTAGACAGAGGAAAACCAAGGACTTCATCGGCCTCCTGAAATGCCTCGGCAGCCAGTGGATACTCCTGGGAAAGCTCCTTACCCATTCCCGGGTATTGAGAGCCTTGCCCGGGGAAAACAAATGCCTTCATTAGAACTTGTGTCTCAAACAGATTTGACTGGGAAAACCGTAGGAACGGTACGAGTTTCGACGGACCAGGGTCAGGCTTAGACCTCTTCGACCTCGATCACCTGTTGTCCTTTGTAGTACCCACAATTAGAACACACGCGATGCGGCATAACCGGGGAACCACAATTTGTGCAAACCGACAGGCTGCTGACCTGAAGAGCATTATGAGACCGCCGTTTTCCCCTCCTTGAATTCGAATGCCTGCTTTTCGGGTTGGCCATGGCTAGTAACCCTTCCTAATTTGTTATTCTCTTCTTAATTTCCGCTAAAGTGGCAAGACGCGGATCGGTCAGTTCCCTGGTGCAATCACACGTCCCTACATTCAGATCCACTCCACATTGGTCACAAAGACCTCTACATTCCTCCCGGCAGATCGGCTTCATCGGAATCTCCAGCAGAATCTGCTCAGTAAGCACAACCGCCAAATCGAGCTGATCTCCCCGATAAAAGCCCACCTCCAGATCATCGTACTCCAGCTCGAACTCGTCACCGTTTCCTCCCAATTCCGGGTCGGATACGTACGTCAACATGAAGTTCTTGTCCACCGACTTTTCAAACTCGTTGGCACATCGGCAACACGTCAAGCCCAGGACCGTAGCCAGGCGCCCCTCCACCTTCACTCTTTCGTTCTCGAGGGAGACCTTTAGGTTACAGTGGACAGGTCCCGTCAAGCGAGCAATCTTGCTCTTCACAGAAAGCTGGCTCTCCTGAAAGTCAGCATCCACATATAGCGGCGTTCGCTTTAGCCTAAGCTCTGCAAGATCGGCGATCACAGCCAGATTCTCCTTTGCCGACAGCCAACATCGGACCCGAAAAAGTCTGAAAGTCTATATTACTACTTTGAAGATTGTCAAGAATGCTTCCTGGGCGAACCATCCGCGCTGTAGAGATTTCCGAGTCCGTTGAAGTACCGGGAACCAGTGACAAATGACAAATGACAAGTGACAAATGCCGGACCTGTCGCGCCGTAGCTCGAAGAGCGAAGGCGGATGCCGGATGCCGGATGCCGGATGCCGGATGCCGGATGCCGGATGCCGGATGCCGGATGCCGGATGCCGATAGGACTGTCCTGTTCTCGGGCTGACATTTTCTTGGTGTACTTGCCTTGATGGTGAATCCCACCGCCGACAAACACGTGGACGAGATTCATCAGCTTCCAGAGATGCGCGGGAGCGCAAG
>JAUVSF010000102.1 GCA_030597245.1 Acidobacteriota bacterium | reverse complement strand
GAAACGACGGCAGCGCCTGCCGTGACGGATTGGCCTGCCTGGCGAGGTCCAAACGGAAACGGTGTGGCTGACAGGAGGGCAATGGCATTCGCTTAAGGATTTGGCCCATTCGTTTAAGGAGCGCTCAGATGGCTGCCGGAACCGCTGCGGTAATCTTCTGTTTTCTCTGCTTATTGGACGAACGCCATTTGGATTGAGGTTTCATGGATTTCCGAGGATAGGATCGACCGGGTCGCACCTTTTGATATTGAGCAACGATGGAGTTGAAAGCCCGTTCAACAGCGCTGCTCATTTGTGCATGAAGGAGGAGAAGCTCTTCGAGGCTGCGCGTTACGATATGTATGCAGTTTTTAAAATGGGTTCTGTTTGTCTGCAGGGTCCGGGTCGATGCCGGAAGCTGGGGGGACGGTGGAGAAGGTATGGAGAGAGAGGAGTTCGGGTCCGAGTTCAGTTCACTGTCGGCCTGATTGGCGAACAAACGGTTCATGGTTATCAACACAAAATGGGCGAAGGTTTCTTGTTTGACACCCCGCTCGGTCCTGGCGTGGAAGTCCTGGATGTTGAAGATGCGTTTGCTGACCTTGAATAGTTCCTCGACCCCCCACCTGGAGTGGTACAGATCGATGAAGTCCTGCAGCGGATAACACTGATGGGGTTCGACCAGCGTGGTTCCCAGGCAAAACATGCTGCCGGCCACTTCATATTTGATGAGCCGCATGTTCAAGGGGATAAAGTCAATGTCGGGAACCTTCTTGCGAATGTCCAACCGGGCTCGCTGCGAAGGGTAAATGGTCACCAGCGTGTCGTTTTCCGGGCTGGTGAAAAACTCCCGAATCGCCGTGGAACTGGATTTTTGCAGACGAAAAACGGCCTGTATGCCGGTTTTGCTATGTTGGTGGAGCAGGCGGTAGGAATAATAGCCCCGGTCGTAAACCACCACGTCGTCTCGGTTCAAAACTCCCAAATGCTGCCCGGCACACTGGCGCTCGTCTCCATGCGATACGAGGTCGAAATCGAAGGGCAATTGAGATTGGACTTCGTAGAGGCAGCTGAGTAAACCTTGAGGATAGTGGGCATGGTCGGAAGGCACTGAATAGCCGCAAGCGAGGAGTTCTCGGGGCAGATTGATCTTGGACCCGTCGATCGCAAACAGCCTGTGTCCCCACCAGGTGTATTGGGAGTCCTTTGCAGCATAGGCTTCGAGGATTTTCCGGTTGGCGCACTTGAAAATGCTTTCGTCGAGCTTGCTTCGAGCCATGCAAAACGACGACGGTGCAATGCTGTTTTTCTGAGGTAACGCAAGCTTCAGTTTTCTGCAACTGTCCCAAAGATCATCAATGGCGGTGCCATAGCTTTGCGTGTTCCGGGCCGACACCAGGCGAAAGATCAACAGCATGAGCATCATGGAATCGATGACTCGTTTACGGACTCGCCATTTTTGATCATACGCTTCGCCCACTTCGTGGAGGATATCAACGACGTGCTTCCACAAAGCCACAAAGGAGTCATCGACCGAACGCGTTGGCCTCGCTCGCAGGTCGTTGCGGTAGCGTTTTTTCAGTTCGGCACTACGATGACCGCTGGTCAAGCACTGTCGCCAATCGGATTGGAGCGGATAGACAAAGATCTCTTTCCTGGTTTGCCGACATTCATGTTGGGGATCAAAACGCCCCCGTCCCTGGGTTTTACCCAGGTACTGCCAATTGGCGGCCCGATAACAAGTCCCCGCATAGCGTGTCGGATCGACGAATGTCTCGATGAGCACCGGTCGATAACCGTGGACTTCCAGCCAGTCGTCGCCGACCTGCCGGGTAGCCAGGGAGAGAACGTGGCTGGCGAGATTAGGGACGTCAACCCAGGGAAAGATCAGAAATCGATCATTGCTCAAAACCAAATGCAGGAGCTTGGTTCGGTGTTTTTTTTCCCAACCTATCCATTGATCTCTGGGCGCCAATGCCCAGGCAGCAGAGGCCGAAAACAAGAGACAGCCGAGCTTCTGCTGCCGTGCCCCAGACACGACAAAGTAACCCAGAGAGGATCCAACCGGGTGTTTGTAGCCCAAATAATGGTGGGTTTGCAGATAGGCTTTCCAGCTCTCGCGATCCTCCTTCGACGTCACCCGTTGCAGCGTGATCGGCCTGATCGAAGCCAGCGTGTCGTGAACGGGAGGCGTCGGCGGATGTTTGTCAAAGGCCGGGAGGCGTCGCGCCGCCCTCTTCACGATTCGCTTCGCCGGCAGTGAAACGACACCTTCCGCTTCCAGCCCTTCCAGCAGGGTCAAACAGGAGTTGATCTTGTATCCGCCACGGGGCGAGATCCACTGGAGCTGTTCACACAAGGTCCGGGCCAATTCCTTCCGACTGAGATTCCCGAACATCTCGACCATTTCCTGAACCAACCGAAGCTGCTTTCGGGTGAACCTTCGGCCGCTAAAAGTGGTGCTCGGCAAATCATCAATGGTCTTCATGGGATTCTAGTCTCTCCCAAGACCGGCAGGAAGTCAAGCAAAAAAATCCAGGGAAACACACAGGCACTTGAACTGATTGCAGATCAACCACTTACGCGGCTGATAATTTAAGTCAATCTTTTCCTCGAATCAAAGCGAATGCCATTGCGGCTCTGGGAGGCCCCGGACAGCGGCGCTTGACGATCAACAACGACGGTGACGTGATCATCAACGGAGACCTCATTACTAACGCTGGACCTCTGTCGTTTCCCGACTACGTCTTTGCGAAGGACTATGAACTAATGCCACTCGTGGAACTGCGTGAGTATGTCGAGGCAGAGAAGCATCTTCCCGAGCTTCCTTCGGCCGAAGAGATCCAAGCGCAGGGTGAGATCAATGTGACGGAACTTCAGCTCAAACTGTTGGAGAAGATTGAAGAACTCACGCTCTACACGATCCAGCAGCAGGAGACAAATGACTACCAGAACGCGACGATTGAGCAGCAGCAGGTGGCGATTGAACGACTCACGGCGCGATTGGAAGTTTTGGAGCAGACGGACCCATTGGATCGATAGCAGCAGGGCCACCCCTGCTCGACAGTAATTGGGATTAAACCACTAAGTCACTAAGACACAAGAAGATCTTAGTAGTGATTTCGTGCTTTAGTGGTTGATCCCGGATTAACGCCTCATCGCAGACGTCTGGCATCCGGCATCTGGATTCTTACCACTGGACATTTTGGGGTTCCAGGTGCTAAATTCTGTCGCGCAATGCCAACACCAACGGATACTCCTCAGAGTCAGAAATGGCCTTCGTACACGATGGTCGAAGACCGAATGAAGAAGATCTACTTCAAGTTCTACAAGGAAACGTACAAGTCTTCTGTAATTGACCGGAAAACGAAGGAACTGATCGCGATCGCAGCTTCATTGGGCTTTAAGTGTGAGGGTTGTCTGGAGGGGCATGTGGAAAAAGCGCTTCAATACGGAGCTTCGCCAGAGGAAATCAGCGAGGCGATCTCTATTACGATGGGCGTCGCTGCGGCTTCGGTGGTTGACCAGACGGATATCGTCGCGGAACGAATGCAGCTGAAACTGTTCAAATGATTGGCGGAACAAGCCCCGGCGGTGGGGGAGGGCCTACCGCCAGGGCTCAAGGGAAGACCCGTTAAGGTCCATCAATAGAGATGCGGGTGGTTCCGAAAAGTTCAAACAACTCGTGTTTACTTCATGACAAAACCGGAACCTCCCGACCCTGAACTCCTGCCCAAGAGGTTCGAAGACGAACTCGACGCCTTTGTTTTCTTTCACCTGGGGGCGGATGCTCGCGTCACGATCACTCGAGGAGTGTCCGGGGTTGAAATTGCCATCCAACATCAGAGAGTTCACGACTTTTCAGCTGAAATCGACTCGAGACAACTGCAGCAGATGGCTGAGGATCCCGAGTATTTCGAGACAATCATGCTCGACTACCTTTCAAAGTACCGCAGGCACGCGTGAGGGAGAGTCTTGAGTCTTGGGTCTTGGGTCTTGGGTCTTTTCGTGCTCATAAGCAGTAAGTAGTAATCGGCCTGTCCTCCATAGCTTCAGCGAAGGAGGGTAATCAGGTAGATTTACCACCACCAAGCACACCAAGACGATGTCACCCATAAAACGGGAGAATCTCTCCGGCACTCCAGCACTCCAACACTCCAAGACCCCGAAACCGCTACATTTTTACAGGCCAATGGCCTATCCTCTTGGAGTGCAATTTGCTTACATCTAGATGGTGTAGATTAGCCAACATCATGGGAGGGTTTCATGGGCAACTCAATCGAGAGTTTTATGGATCACGTCGCCGCCAAGAACCCGGGCGAGCACGAGTTTTTTCAGGCGGTTCAGGAGGTTGTTGAGTCGATCTACTCGGTGATCGAGAGGAATCCTCGTTACCGGAGTGAAAGGATTCTGGCGCGCATCGTCGAACCCGAGCGAGTCGTGATGTTTCGGGTGCCCTGGATGGATGACGAGGGTGAGATTCATGTCAACCGCGGCTTTCGAATAGAGATGAACAGTGCCCTGGGGCCGTACAAGGGCGGTCTCCGCTTCCACCCCAGTGTAAATCTTGGAATCCTCAAGTTCTTGGCATTTGAACAGGTGTTCAAGAATAGTCTCACTACATTGCCAATGGGTGGAGGTAAAGGAGGAGCGGATTTCGACCCGAAGGGAAAAAGTGACGCTGAAGTGATGCGCTTCTGTCAGTCCTTCATGAGTGAACTGTTCCGGCACATCGGTCCGAATACGGATGTGCCTGCAGGGGATATCGGTGTTGGAGGCAGAGAGATCGGGTATCTGTTCGGTATGTACAAGAAGCTCTCAAATGAGTTTACGGGTGTCCTGACGGGCAAGGGTGCAGCGTGGGGAGGGTCGCTGATTCGACCTGAGGCAACTGGCTACGGTGCAGTCTACTTCGCTGAAGAAATGCTCAAGACTCGCAAGGACAGTCTTGAAGGAAAGCGAGTCGCGGTTTCCGGGTCAGGAAATGTCGCTCAGTACGGCGCTGAGAAGGTTCTGGAGCGCGGAGGCAAAGTAATTACTTTGTCCGATTCCAATGGGACAGTTGTCGACGAGTCGGGAATTGACCGCGAGAAGCTAGACTATGTGATGGATCTCAAGAACAATCGACGGGGACGCATCAAAGAATACGTTACACGATATTCGGAGGCGACCTATCTGGAGAACCAGCGCCCCTGGGCGGTTAAGTGCGATGTCGCTCTGCCTGCGGCCACCGAGAACGAGATCAATGAAGAGGACGCGAAGGACCTGCTTGACAACGGCTGCATCTGTGTCGTTGAAGGAGCGAACATGCCGACAGAACCTGCGGCGGTAGAACGACTACTCGACGCGGGAATACTCTTTGGCCCTGGGAAGGCGGCCAACGCAGGAGGGGTAGCTGTTTCAGGCCTTGAAATGACCCAGAATTCAATGCGGCTTGCCTGGACTCGTAAAGAGGTGGACAAACGGCTCCATATGATCATGAAGGAAATACACCGAACCTGTGTGAAGTATGGGCGCGACGGGGATTTCGTCAGCTATGTTGACGGCGCCAATGTGGGCGGTTTCATTAAAGTGGCTGATGCGATGCTTGATCAAGGCTTGGTCTGATGTGAAACTCGGTGTTGGTGGATGCTCGGTTTGTGAGGAATGCTGGTGCGCGGTTAGAATGGACTGGATGGCCCTTCGAGTGTCTTCGACGAGGGTAGCCATACCAGAGATGTGATTTGACGATGCCTCAGCACCAAGAGTCGACGAGTGTCAGACGCTTCCATGACCTTATCCCGTTTCGGGTACGGGAAGTCCTCCTTGTTTCCTCTCCTTACGACGCGTTCGTTCTCCAGGAAGACGGACACCTGACGGAAAGGATGTTCTTCGAGTACAAAGAAATAAGTCTTTCCTCTTCACCGCGGTTTACTCATGTCACGAATAGTGAGGCCGCCATCCGTCTTCTTCACGAACGTCGATTCGATCTGATTCTGGTGATGACGAGCTTGGCCGGGATGGATATCAATGCCTTCGGTCGAAGCGTCAAGAAATTGCGGCCGGGGAGACCGGTGGTGTTGCTGGCTATCGATCGCAATGAAGTCAACCGTCTTCGGGATACGGTTGATCCGAAGGCGATCGACGATTTCTTCTTGTGGAGCGGCGACATTCAGATCCTGTTGGCTGTGATCAAATGCGTCGAAGACCGGCGGAATGTCGATCATGACATCAGGAGTGGCAATGTACGAGTCATTATCATGATCGAAGATTCGCCCCAGTATTATTCGTCGTTTCTCGGGGTGCTGTATGAGGAACTGAGGCGCCAGTCGCTGTCGCTCTACTCGGAAGGCCTGAACGATTTGTACCGGCTGATGTACATGCGCTCACGACCGAAGGTGCTTCACGCCCGATCGTACGAGGAGGGGATGGAGCTGTTTCAGAAGTATCGGCGCAACGTTCTGGCCGTGATCAGCGACATCGCTGTGCCGAGAAACGGGGAATTGGACCCTCGAGCCGGGTTAGACTTTGCGCGTGTTGCGCGGAGGTACGACCCGGATTTACCTCTTCTGCTTCAATCTGCCCAGGCTGATAACTGGGAAAGAGCAGTTCAACTGGGCGCAGCATTCCTGGATAAAAACTCCACAAACCTCTTGTCGGAAGTTAGTGATTTCCTGGCCAGGCGTATAGGCTTTGGTGACTTTATCTTTAGAACCCCGGATGGTGAAGAATACGATCGAGCTCGAGATCTGCGCGAACTCGAACAGAAGCTTGCGATTGTGCCGGAGAGTGTTTTCGAACATCATGTCCGCCACAATCACATTTCGATCTGGTTAACGGCTCGGAGCGAATTCAGATTAGCTGAAGAGCTAAAACCGAAGAAGGTAACCGATTTCCCGACGGTCGAGGCGTGTCGACAGCATATTGTCCAGTCTCTTCGCGAGGCGCGGAAAAGAATTCACCGTGGAATTATCTCTGACTTCGATTCGAGTCATTTCGAATTGGAGCAATTCAATCGGATCGGGAAAGGTTCTCTTGGCGGCAAGGCCCGTGGAATAGCCTTTCTGTACCAGATGCTGGCCGATACCGACCCGAGTAGTTTTCAGGGATTGCCGGCCAGGGTTCCTCAGACAATAGTCGTTACGACAGATGAGTTCGACCGCTTCGTTGAAGAAAATGAACTCAAGGATTTCGCCTTCTCCTGTGAAGACGACGCCAAAATCAACCGGCGCTTTCTTGAGGCCCACCTCTCCGAAGAGTTGATGGAAAAGCTGGAACTCATTATTGAGCGGATCCCGGGACCTCTTGCTGTAAGGTCTTCGAGCCTGCTGGAAGATTCAATGCACCAGCCGTTTGCCGGAATTTATTCGACGCTGATGATACCGAACCATGGGCCGAATATCAGGGATAGGGTGCGTGATCTACGCTCGGCCATCAAACTGGTTTTCGCCTCAACGTTCTTGGAAAACGCAAAGTCTTATCTGGCCTCTACGGGTAATCGAATCGAAGAAGAGAAGATGGCGGTCATTATCCAACCAGTGGTCGGACGCCGGTATGGGAGACGCTACTACCCAAGTTTCTCCGGAGTTGCGCAGTCCCACAACTATTACCCGATCGGTCCGCAAAAGGCAGAGGAAGGCATTGTCCACGTCGCTCTGGGCCTGGGGCGCCTGGTCGTAGACGGTGGTCTCGCACTCCGATTCAGCCCGAAACACCCTCAGTCGATTCCCCACCTCGCGCGTCCAAAGTCATTTCTGGAGAGCACACAGCGTGGTTTTTTTGCGTTGGACATGGATCGACAATGCTGCCTGACTGGGGAGGACCTTTACGATACGCTTCAATACTACGATCTCAAAGCAGCTGAAGATGATGGCGCACTGCATCTTATTGCGAGTGTTTACAGCCACAGTGAGGAGAGGATTCGGGATGATCTGAGCCTTCCGGGGCCCCGCGTAATTACTTTCAACAACATCCTGAGGTACCGGGCCATTCCCTTACCTCAAGCATTGGAAAAGGTGTTGGAGTTGGCCCGCGACGGACTTGGAGGGCCGGTGGAAGTGGAGTTCGCCTGTGAGCTGGGTGACTGGGGGAAACGTGTCCGCCGAGGCGAAGAAAAGCAGGAACCTGAGCTGCATTTGCTGCAAGTACGTCCTCTGGTCAGCCGAAGTGCAACGACTGAGTTTTCCTCGGTTCGCTTTACGAGAGAAGAGGTCCTGTGTTCTTCGAGGGGCAGTCTGGGCCATGGGCTCTCGAGAGAAATCCGCGACATCGTCTATGTGCGGGGGGATCACTGGGATCCCTCGAAGCACAAGATCATTGCACGAGAAGTCGGAATGCTGAATTCTCAGTTGGACGGTGAGAGTCGCCCCTACATCTTGATCGGCCCGGGCCGGTGGGGAAGTGGTGATCCCTGGCTCGGTATTCCGGTCAGGTGGTCCCAATTATCTTCAGCCCGCGTTATTATCGAGGCTTCACCGTCAGGCTACAATGTGGACCCTTCTCAGGGGACGCATTTCTTCCACAATATCACTGCCCACGGAGTTGGGTATCTCACCCTGCCTCCAGGTGTGGAAAAGGCGAATCAGGATAGCGAGTATTATCTTGACTGGGAATGGCTTGGTCAGCAGGCCGCAAATGAGGAGACGCATCATCTGCGTCACCTCCGTTTCAGTGAACCGATGACGGTCATGCTGGACGGTCGCGATGGTCACGGCGTAATCGGCAAGCCTGGGTTCTGATGGAGCGCGGGCATCCTGTAGGGGGGGCAGTTCAGTGAGCTCTACTAACTCGAGGGGCTTATGCAAATTCCGGCCCATGTGGTCTTCTGCTCATTTGACAATTGGTCGTCGGATTGTTCAGAATGGCCACTTCGTCAGGGTGGCCCCATCGTCTAGAGGCCTAGGACGCCGGCCTCTCACGCCGGTAACACGGGTTCGAATCCCGTTGGGGCTACCAGCCAAGCCGTCGGCTTGGAAACACCAAATCTCAAGATCCAAGTGTCAAATCCAAAGGAATGGGTAGCCGTTTTTCATAGTCGGCGCTGGTCGTTCAGCTTGCTTTGAGCAAAGGCGAGGGGAGTTTGGGTACGCTGCTCACGGCGTGGAACAGATCTACAGCCTTCTGTGCGTTCAGCCAGAATTCGGGCGTGGTGCTGAAGGCTGCGCCCAGCTTCAGGGCCATCACAGCGGTCACTGATGAGCGGCTGTTGACGATCCGGTTTATCACCTTGACGTCGCAGCCAAGGTGATCCGCAAGCTCCTTCTGAGTCATTCTCAGGGGTAAAAGAAACTCCTCGCGGAGGATCTCACCGGGGCTGGTTGGTGCTCGTCGCTTTTTCATACTTCCCTCAAGGATAGTCCCGAATGTCTACATCGGCGGGGCCCAAGTCCGTCCAGCGGAAGACCACTCTCCACTGATCGTTGATACGGATGCTGTGATACCCTGCAAGATCACCTTTCAGGGACTCGAGTCGGTTTCCAGGAGGCGACGCGAGGTCTCTCAGTTTGTGGGCGTAGTCCAGCATGTCGAGCTTCCTCAGAGCGACCTTTGCGGCTCCGGCCCAGCGAGTGCCTTTTGGAACCGTGCCTTCCACGAAGAACCTCTGGACCTTACGGCTGACAAAGCGCTGGATCGCCATCCAATCGACTTATACCTCTATCGGGTATACCCTGTCAAGGTAAGATGATTCTGGTCCGAGTCCTAGTTCGGAATCGCAGCGGAATGGGCAGCCTGCCGGCTAGCCGGGGAAATCCATAGACTCGCCACCAAGCACCAACTCCCAAGCACCAAGGACCAATTCCCTAGCACTAAATCCCAAACACGGTCGATTCAATGAACTCAATATCTCAATTTCCACAGAGCCTTTAACCGACTATATTTCAGTAGGTTAGATGGTTTCTGCAAGGGAGTTTGAAGTTTGGGTTTAATTGGGAATTGGTTCTTGGAATTTGGGAATTGGGTCTGTTGCGATTTGAGCCACAGACCCTTCAGCTCCCGCGCATCTCTGGAAGCTGTGGAATCTCCTGACGTGCGGTTAGGAGACGCGATTGAACACAAAAACTCAAAAGCACGAAGGACCCCGGGGGAAGTTCGAAGTGCGAAGTGCGAACTTAGAAATACCACCAGGGTCACCAAGAATCACAAAAAAAACCAAGGGTTTAACCTAAACGCCCCCCAGCAGGCCATCACCGCGGTCAATACCAGTCATTTCTCCGAAACGACCAGGCGGATACGGTAGTCTGATATCTCCAGCGTTTGGGTTGAAACAGGTGCCGGAGTTACCTCGAGCAATCGGATCTGCAACCCGTCCAATTCGACTGTGTTTTCGCCCTCGACAGGGGACAGTCTCACAGTCACCGTTTCTTCCGATCCGAAAAGGCGTAGTTCTATCCGGACTCGGCCCTCCCAGACACACTGGACATCCGTCGGGCAGCGAGAGTCTTCAGCCACATTCCAGAACTCAATCCGGGTACCGCGCACTTCTGCTGTCTGGCCGACGGAAAGCTCAAAAGGCGTATCCAGGGACGCTTTGAGATCGGGATCTTGAGTCATCAAAGGACTGGTGGCCGGCCGGACTCCCAGGTTTGGATAGCCATTGATCGTCCTGAATGCGCCCAGACTCAAAGGAGCCTCAGACTCGATTTCGATAGTCCCCCTGTAATCAAGTGGGAAAATCGCAGGAAACGCAATCGTCCAGAAGTGTTGAAAATAGTCCGCTAATAATTCCCCCGGGCCCAGAATAATCTCCCGAGTGTTGCCCGGTCGCAGCGTCAGCTGAACTTTGCTCGAAACTCCAGAGAGGTTGGCCACCGTGAAGGCGGTGCTCAGTCGCTTCATACCGGCAAACAGGGAGACGGGGAGAACAAAGTGTTTGCTTGCGGGAGTCGGGTAGAATTCCGCCTGATAAAGGAGTCCCTCTTCGAAAGCCAATCCTTCTGCTTTGGTTCCCACTTTCGCCAATTGCAGGGAAGCCTGCGGGTTAAGGGGGCCTTCGGAGACGAGCTGAGCCCAGCCCAGGCCGGCACCCTCGTGTGGAACGAGTTGCAACACCAGAGTCGATTGAGCGGGGATTGAGAAGCCAACTTCGTTCCCCGCATGTTCGAGGGTCCCGACCGGTCCCACCCAGTCTGGAGCAATGGCAACTTCCATTGGTGAACCATCAGATTGGAAGAAGGTCAGCGTGGCGCGAATCGGCGACTCGGGAACTCCATCGTGCTGAGTCTCCACTTCATTCATGAATTCGAACTGAGTCCGATAAACGGTTTCTCCATGAATACACGCGCATATGCCGGCGAAGTAGAGCGTGCCGACATCTCCATCCGACTTGAGAATGGCTCCCGCTACAAATTGTGTAGCCAGCAAGAGCACCAGCGTACCCAGAATCATCTTTCCCTGAACCTCAGACCTGAAGAGAATTTTAGATTTCATTCCTCGTCTCCCATCACCTGTTAGCCAGATGATACACGCTCTCATTCTAATCTGGATGCCATAGTCCTGACTGTAGTTCAGGAATGGATGAGAATCCAATGTCCAGTGCCTTCGGCTTTTCCTTTGCCGGCTTGGCGTTCTTGGCGTGAAGTGAATTCCTTTCACGCAAAGCTCCCTAAGCCGCCAAGGAGCCGATGAGGTTCGCAAATCTGGGGGCGGTTCTTGAATAAGCCCCAAGCGCCAACTCCCGATTACCGATCACCGATTACCGATCACCGATCACCGAACCGTCGTTAGTCGTTTCAGAACCCTTCCTGAGCCGTTCGAGAGATCACCTCTTCCTGCAGTTCGGCTCCGAGATCGCAGAAATAATCACTGTAGCCGGCTACCCGCACCAGGAGGTCGCGATACTGTTCGGGATTCTTCTGGGCATCTCGCAGT
>JAUVSF010000026.1 GCA_030597245.1 Acidobacteriota bacterium | reverse complement strand
GCTGTCGGAGACCTTTACTTGTTCACCGGCGAGGGCTCTTTGCATCTCCGCAGTCGGGGAAATTGCCATCTGCCCGAATCGATACCACCGGCTCCAGTCCTTTGCCTGTCTGATCACCGCATTGACCGGGTCGGGGCGGTTTCGGATGCGCATCCACAAGTTACAGTCAACCGGAAAAGTGCTCAGCCGGCTTAACCGGATCAGTTCCTTCTTGGTAGTCCGAAACGCTTCCAGATTCACATCATAGTTGTCATTTCCCGCCCACTCGTCACCCGGAAACTTCTTAAACATCCAGTCCTCGGCCCGGTCGGTTACGCTCTTCCCACAGCGATCTCCGTCTATCAGCTCTGTACAGAGCCCGGCCAATTCAGCCAGTTGGTCATCCAGAGTGCCCTGCAGCGATTCCTTGGGAATTTCCGGGTTCAAGCGATCCTCAGGCCGGAAAGGCGACAGCTTGGCACGCATGGTCGTTGGTCGGTGAAACTCCTGACCATGTTTAGGAAGGGGAACACCTGCAGCTTGGAGGGAAGCAAAACTGCGCACTTCGAGCCACCAGCTTCCGTCGAGGTTGCGAGCCACCCTAATGGAGGGTTTACCTGCTTCCCGTAAAGAGGCGTTGGTCCAGTCCCAGGGTTTGAGTTGTTTAACCGCGGCCTCACCGTTCCACCAATCACCGGGCTTGGCGCCGCCTGCCCTGGAAGCAACCTCCCGTCTCAGGTCATCCGGATCCATCGAGGCTTCCAAGTGCCTCAGCAGTGCAATATCCTGAAGACAGTTCCGCTGAATCTTGAGCCGTATGCTGGGCAGAGGCCCGTCAATTCCAAATCGTGCACCGGAAAAGAACAGTCCTGTCCGCGAGCCTTCGGACTCAAACCAGGGTCGTGTATCCGGAGAAGTCGTGAGCCACCGAACATATCCATCGAGACCCTTCATCCAGGCATCGACCGGCATATCGAGCATCTCGCCGGTGGATGAAAAATGACTGGGCGTTCCACCATAGATCCAGACAATGTCACCCCGGCTTTTCAGGACCGTTGGTGCCTCGGGATAGAATGACAAGATGCTTGATGCGCTAACCCAGACGTTCACAACGCCGGCCAAATCAGTCATCTGTTGCTGCAGCAGCCAGGAGGCATCATGCCGGAAAACGAAACTGACCGGACTGTCTTCGGGAACTGCCTGATGAAGGAGACGGCCAAATTCCTTGAAGTAAACATTGTCTTTCGGGAAGCGAGTTTCGTCACCATCCCATTCATATCCCTTGTAACGCTTCTTGTGATTGAAGAACATCTCGAAATTGGTCTCGGTCCAGCCCTTTTCTCTGAAATGATGCTCCATTTCTGAGACCACATTGATAAATTCAAGATCATAAAGTGAGGTGCCGAAATTCAGGTAGGAGGCTGGCCATTCCGGGTTGATAGTCAGGTACAAGAACTGGATCGGACGGGCTTCCCGTCTCGTATTCACGAAAGCTGAACCATCCAAAAGCGGACCGAAATGACGGTCGTAACTGTCCCAGTTCCCAATTCTTCGGTTCTCCCCTTTTCCGGTCAACAGGGGAGCGAAAAGAGGATTCACTGTCCCTGCATGACCATAACCCAGGGTGTGCAGAAGACCCCGATGTTCATAGAGCATCGCATGAGTTTCGTGAATCGCGGCGAAACAGTCGTCGCTACCTTCAAACGAACTTCCACCATTCTCGATTCTTTTCTTACGGAGCGGGAAAAAGCGATCGACCCAGCGGAGACCGTAGCTGTTATGATCGGCGATTATCCCGTCTTCATCCGGGACGATAACCGGCAGGATCTCCAACTGAACAGGCAAACTGTGGACTTCTCCTCCCTTTTTCAATCGGAAAATGATCTCGGTTTCTGCCGGGTTCGCCTCACGTGGAACCCAGACATCGACCCAAAAGGCCGCGACCACCTGGTTCTTGATCTTCATTTCCGGATCAGGGAGGAGAAAGGTCTCGTTGGATTCCAGGGGGATCAGAGCGTCAGGGTAGTAAAGTCCGTCAGCTTTGTTCCGGTGGAACCACTCACGAAAGATATCTACTTCCATTTCTTTCCGTTCAGGCTCTGAAACCAGAGTGAAGCGGCCTCCTGTCTCATCGAAAATGGTCAAGTGAAAGGAGGTATAAGCGTTGCGGGCAGCCTTAAGATGAATTCGGCCATCGGTAGAAGCTTCAAGAAAGGCGGGTTCTCGATTCGACCAATCGGCCCGGACGATTGATCCGAACGGGTCGGGCCTGAAAAACTCGGAGTAGGCCCGTATCTCCACCGCGAAAGTCTGCGTCGACAAACAGGCTGCAACAACAAGAAGAGCTAACACTCGCAACATGGCTTGGTCTCCCGGCTTGAATCAGGTAGGACGGCATACAGCAATAGGTTCGTATCGATAACCCCAGGTCTCATGACTCCATTACCGATCCCAGTGCATCTCGATCAGCAAGATCGACCCTCGGTTTCCCCATTGGAAAACTCGGGAGAGAAAACTCCTTCTTCGCTGTATGCTGTTCTCGACGCATTAGGCCTTCCAGCAAAAGATCGTTGACTATTTCTGAAATCTGCCGGTTTTCAACACGAGCCAACTCTTCTACTTTTTCCATGCACTTTTCATTCAGTATCAGAGTAGTCCGCTTCATACGTCTAATCACATGTCCCCTTAGTCAATTGAGAGTGATTCGTAACAAACACCTTGTTTCCTTTGAGCCCTCGGTGGTGGTAAATCCCACGGATAGCAACCTCACGGAGAGGGTTGATCAGTTTCCAGAGACACGCGGGAGCTAAAGCACCCGCCTCCGCATGATCCGCAAACCAACGCGTTTAGCACGCATGCAGAGGCCCGACCTTTCCTTGTGACGGCGTAGCTCGGAGAGCGAAGTCGCAAGGTTGGGCGCATCATACTAACCGCTGACCGGCTTCGTTTGATGACTCCGTCGCGGCTGCTCTCTTTCCTCTTGACAATCAACACACCATCTTGGTGGTTCTTATCATCCAGGTTAGCAGGGTCTTCGAGGCTTCGCTCGTGCGTTAGTCTACTCACACTTGACCCACCCGAACCCGGTCCCGAGAGATGAAAACCCCCTTCTTGTCGCTCCATCCTCGTTTGCGAAGAGCATCCAATGCCCTTCCGACTGTTGCATCCGCTGTCCCGGAATCACACGAAAACAGGATTGGCTCCACACCTCTCACCAGGCTGAGACGTCGATAAGTATCTCTGTTCGGGGTGGCGGCCAGAATCGGGCGAGTGGGTCTATGGCTGGCGGCAAACCGTGCCGTTTCACCCGACATCGTGATCGTCCCGATCAGATCTACTCCGAGCACCTCAGCAAGTTCACAACCGACCCGGGCAACCTCTCGTTCGCTTGACGGGACACGCTCTTCCGGCTGTTCTTCCTCCCATCCGAATTCGAGCCCGGACCGTTCCGTATCACGCGCAATCCGATCCATGGTTTTCACAGCCCGCACGGGATACTTCCCGACAGTGGTCTCGTCGGAAAGCATGATGGCATCACTCCCATCCATGATGGCGTTGGCCACATCGGCGACTTCCGCCCTGGAAGGCTGAGGGTGATGGACCATCGACCAGAGCATCTGGGTCGCCGTAATCACCGGTTTAGCTGCTCGATTGGCTCTGGCAATCAGTTGCTTCTGCACTACCGGCACCTCGGAAAATGGCGTTTCAATACTCAAGTCGCCCCGGGCAATGATGATCCCGTCAGCTTCCTTCAGAATCTCGGCAAAGTTTCGCAGCGCCAGTTGGGTCTCAATCTTAGCGATCACGGGAGCATTCGCGCCATGGTCTGCAATTTCGCGCTTCGCCATCTGCACATCCTGCGCAGTACGCACAAAGGAGAGGCCAACATAATCGACGCCCTTCTCCAAACCGAATTCCAGGTCCCTAAGATCCTTCTCCTGAAGGACGGAGAGCCCGGTCAATCCGGAAGGACAGTTCACACCCTTCCGCGAACTCAGTTTTCCACCTGTGACAACACGGCATTCAAGATCCGTGTCAGAGACCGCTTCGACGGTTAGTTCGAGTGTCCCGTCCGCCAGAAGCAGCCTGTCACCTCTGCTCACCTCACCTGGCAGTCCCGCATAATTTACCGAGACTTTCTTTTTGTCTCCTTCAACAGCACGCGTCGTCAGGGTAAACAGGTCCCCCGTTTCCAGCTCTACAAAACCATCCGCGAAAGAGCCAACGCGGACTTTTGGCCCGGCCAGGTCCTGGAGGATAGCAATGGGCTTGTCGAGCTGTTCCGACAGCGCCCGCAGTCGATCGATTACTACACCATGACTTTCATGGTCGCCGTGGGAGAAATTGAGCCGGGCAACATTCATACCGGCTTCTATCAGCGATCGCAGCTGTTGTTCTGAAGACGTTGCAGGACCGATCGTGCACACGATTTTGGTTTTACGTTCCATCTCACCGTTTCCCATAGCCACAGATCACACCGACTGCCAAACCGTGATCATTGAGGTTTGATTCTAACGACGACGAAGCAGCGCCGTCAGAAGAAACATTTCGACTGCTGCCGAAATGGCTGTTTCCTGCAATTCACATTCACACGGCACCCTCTCCCCGGGAGCGTCCGACCGGTAGTGAAGATCTCCGGCAGAGCCACCTATGGGAGGCATGGAATCCAAGAACCTGACTTATTCTTCCGGTTCCAGTTCAATATGAACACTCGGAACCGCAACGCCATGCTTCCCAGCGTATTCGCGCAGCACCGCCGTGGCCGCTTCGATCCACTCCTCCAACATGATGCTTTCTTCAGGTGCAGTTAGATAAGTAAGATCGGGCCGACGGTCCGCAAAGTGATCCTTCACATCGTCCAAAACGTGGTAAAAGTCTTTCCCCCCCACACTGCGTCCTTTGGGGTACCGGCTTTCTTCCCAAACCAATTGAAGAGCCTCAAAAGTTCTGTTTCGATCCTGGATGATAAGCCCTGCGGTTCTGATTCCAGAAGCAAGAGATGCAACGGCTCTTTCCGGGTGGTTCGAAGCAGCGGACCGGCGGGCATCCGCCAAATGATTCTCGATCAACTCCATGGATATGATCATCCGGCCGTGATGATGGGTGAACCGCGCCAGTGATAGGAAGACCTCAAGACTATAACGATTCTGCCTCGCCCGGGAGAGGTTGGAGTAGATAAGGTGAATTAGATTCTGGGCTTCACCTTCCATAACTCTTGCCCGGCTGACCAACTCCGAATAAGTGCCGGTATATACAGGAATAAAATCAAGCCCTGGGAGCCGCGGCAAGGGAGGTTGGGGGAGAGTGTCGTCACGCCGGGTGATTCCGATTCCGGGCCCATTGGAGTTGCCGTAGCCAGATTCCCTTGCCCTGGAGACAACTCGATCCCAAGACTCCTTGAAAAACCTGGCCTGCCGTTGAAGGCCTTGAAAAACTTGGACCATGTCACTAAGACCGGGCCCATAAAAGCTGTTGATATACTCCTCGACGTGCTGTTCCACAGAGGGAGTCCCGCGGGTCCAGCCATACTGGGCGACCGCTGACCATCCCAGCCAGAAGGTCTCGCTGTGAAGGCCGGAATCGCCCCAGGCAGCACCGAACACGCCTGTAGGATTCCCCATCCCACCTCCAGCCGAAAGGGCCTGATACACAGACTGAAGACGGCCCTGCCTGGACCGAAAATCACTGCCCACGGCACTCCAATAGTTCGGAAAGAGATACTCACCTCCCTGGATCGAGGTATAGACGAGCTGACGAAGGCCGATTTCGTTTTCAGCATTGATGAAGTCAGGATCGCTTCCCAGGACTCCGTCTATGATGTCAGGAGGCAGTAAGGAGATATGCTCTGGCAGGAGAGGATATTCGACCCAGCAAATCATCCTCCTTCCCCGCTCATGAAGAAAATCACGGGCCCGCCGGGCAAAATCCACCCAGATCAGGCTACGATTCTCAGGGTTGTAGGGTTTCTCACACTTTTCACAAATCCCGGCGTAGTAAAGTTCATCGGTAGACACCAGAAAATAGTCCACTCCCTGAGTCGCCTGGATCACATCGTCATACATTGAGAAGATCAGCTCATATGTCTCTTCATCACACAGGCAGCTTTGATAGTTGTTTCCATCCGAACGTAGATGTGCGAATTCGGGATGTTTCAAGACGTAGGCAAGATGCGCTGGAGACTGGACGTCGGGTACAACCTGTATAAAGCGTTCCAGCCCGTAATCCACGATCTCTTGAAGCTGGGCAGTCGTAAAGGCCCCGGGAGCACCGATGACCGGGTTTGACGGGTATTCGAATTTATCTTCCAGTTCATAGGCGATCATATTCACTTTATAGCGTGCCGCCCAGTCCAGATATCGTTTCAGTGTCTCAATTCTGTCCTGATGGTGTTTGGTGTCGAAATGGAGAAACCGAAGCCTGAAACTTGGCCAGTCCTCTATCCGGCATCCGGGAAGCTGCAACCGTCCGGACCCGGTTTCCCGAACCAACTGGAGCAGGGTCTGGACTCCGTAAAACAAACCGGGGTCTCCATTCCCGGTTATCTCAATCTTCTCGGGAGTGACAACCAGCCGGTATGCCTGTTCACTCACTTCGCCCCGATCCGGGACGGCTCCCGGTTGAACTTTGAGCTGTATTGTCTTTCTTTCGGCCCCGGCCTGCCGGAGTTCAAGCTGATGAACCTCGCTTAAATCACCAAGTAAGGTTTTCAGGGCGATATGTCCCGGATCGACATCAACAGTATCCCAGCCCCATTGACTGTTGAGTTCAATCAAGGAACCGGTCAACTCAACGTTTCTTGGTTCCGGGACGACGGAGAAGCCTTCCAGAAATAATTCAGTCGGGGGCGGCTGAGCTTGTACAAGGCCGATTGTCATCAGAGCCGTGACAATAATTGAGACCAAATGTGACCTGCCCTTCACGTTCAACTGGATCATCCTCGTTACTCCTTCATTGCCGTTGTGCGGTTTTCCGGAATGCAGACTTGTTCAACTTACTACTGACTGGATATCCATCCTGCCCTACTAACCCTGCGAGAATGTTGTTCTAGCGCCAACGACAGTTCTCAGAACCTTGATATCCTTGATCCGATCCGGCTCTACAGCATGTGGGTCGTCGGACAGAACGACAAAGTCAGCCAGTTTTCCCGCTTTGATCGAGCCTTTGACGTGTTCTTCAAAGGAAGCTCGCGCCGCATTCATGGTACAGATTCGCAACGCTTCATCTACACTGACTTTCTGGTTGGCTCCCCAGACCTTTCCTCTGTAGTCCTTACGCGTCACCATACTCTGAATCGCCATCAGCGGCTCATACGGACCGGGCACGTAATCCGAGGCGCTCGCCACGGGAATGCCATAGTCGAGAAAGGAACGATGAGCAAACATCCAGCGCAATTTCTCTTCCCCGTAGTGCCCCCACTTGCCGCCGTGGAAATAGACGTAAGTATAAAAGGGTGTGGGAATCGAACCGGTCGCTTTTATCCGCTTCAACAGGTCCGGATTCACTAATGTACAGTGTTCGATTCGGTGTCGTGGATCCTTTCGTGGCCATTTCCTCTGCACACGCTCGTAGGCTTTGAGGACCATGTCGATGGCGACATCTCCATTGGCATGGATCCCAACCTGGTAACCGTGCCGGTGAGCGTCTTCGACAGCTTCATGTATCTCCTCCTGACTCATGGTCAGGATTCCATAGTCGTTAGGCCGGCCGATATAGGGAGTGCTCATCCTCATGGTCCTCTCCGAAGCGGAGCCGTCGGAGAAATATTTGACATTCCCGATTCGGAGCCACTCATTGCCAAAACCGGTCCGAATTCCAGCTGACTTAAGGCCTTCAAAGGCCGGGCTCCTGCCGAAGACCATCAGGCAAGCCCGGAAATCCATCTCACCCGAGTGATAGGCGTCCTGGTAGGCAATAATCCCATCGCTACCGACACCCGCATCCTGGACCGATGTCAGCCCGGCCGCAGCCATCTTCTTCGAGATCAAAACTACACCGTCGCGGCGCTGTTCCCGCGTACTTTCCGAAGGAATCAGCCGGCGCATAATTTCGTCCGCCTTCTCGGCAGTGAGCCCGGTCAACTCCCCGTTTTCGACGTAATACTTCCCGCCCTCGGGATTCGCGGTTTCGGCGGTGACTCCAGCTAGTTCGAAAGCTTTGGAATTGTAGATCGAAGTGTGTCCGCCTCGATGCCCCACGACCGCCGGATGATCAGGAACTGCCGTATCAAGATCCAGGCGGTTGATAGGACGTCCGTCCTGAAGTTTGGTATCGTCGTACTTAAAACCGACCACCCATTCGCCCACAGAAATTGTTGAAGCTTTCTTTCGCATGGCTGCCTGGATGTCTGCAATCCTCGTGGCGCTACAATCCACATAAACCAGTTCGTCAACACCCGTGTCTGAAGGATGGGTGTGGGCATCGATAAATCCTGGGACCACGATGCTTCCCTCCGCATCGATCACCTCCGTCTCGCGACCGATCAGGCCCTTCAGGTCCGCACTGTCACCGACGGCCATGAATCGCCCATTCAAAACCGCAAAGGCAGAGGCTCGAGGGTGACTGGGCTCCAGTGTGTAGATGCTCCCGTTGAGGAGTACAAGATCTGCCTTGAACGTATCCTCATTTCCGCTTTGCCCATGTCCCAACTTGTGGCTAAGTCCGGTCCCAACGATAAGCCCGGTCCCCAATCCAAGGAATTCACTCCGCGTATATTTCATTTCATCGCTCCCCTCGGGTCCCGAGTTTCAAGATGCCGCAGAAGCATCAGAACCTTCGCTCCGATTCCCGAGATGCCTGAAACCCTCTCCCTAACTAATCAGCAAGCGCAGTCTGTCACAGACTCACCAGATCCGAGATTCTGACTTTGACTCCTTCCCGTTCGATACTCCTGTACGCGGCTATACCGGTCAGACTAGCCAAGGCTCCGGCTCTCAGCCCGGCAGATAACTGCAAATCATCCGCAGCAATGCCACGGAAGATCATATCTTTCAATGACACATCCGATCCACCGTGCCCACCTTCCCGCACCGGGCCGAAATCTGTTATGACCTCAGTCTCTCCAAAGGCCGGAGTCAGCCGGATTTCATCTAATCTTCTTCCTCCCCCAAAGTAGGTCAGGTAGTCGAGTCTGCCTTTTGTTCCGTTGAAAGCAATCGCCTGTCCTTCATAGGGAAGGTAGCAGTTGGCTGTATAGGTGAGCCTGGCATCATTGGCATAGCGGACTAGAACCGTCATGGTGTCGTAGATATTCGTGTTCTCACGCCAGACACAACCGTCCCGCAGGTACCCGTCCTCGGATTCACAATCCACATAAAGTTTGACGTACGTTTCGTTCTGCATCACGTCCCAGTGGAACCTGCAGCGCTCCTGGTACGGGCAAACCCGGCAATGAGTACTCCGGAAAGAATGGTTACGGCCGTAAAACTTCAGATCTCCTTCTGCGATGACGTCTACCGGATCCGAATCCAGCCACCAGTTCATCTGATCAAAGTGATGGCTTGCCTTGTGCACAAGGAGGGTACCCGAATTCTCTTTCAGGCGGTGCCAGCGGCGGAAATAATCTGCGCCGTGGCGGACATTAAGGTATTCGTGAAAATCAACAGACTGGACCTCTCCCACCGCTTTCTCCAGCAGCAGTTCCTTCACCTTGATCTCGCCACGGCCGTGCCGGGCATTGAAGGTCACTGTGACCTTCTGCCCCGTCCTTTTCTGGGTATCAAGAATGGTCTGACATTGTTCTTCATCAGTACACAGAGGCTTTTCCGAAATGACATCACAACCCAGCTCCATGGCGCGAACAGTGTACTTATAGTGACTCGAGTCAACCGTTGTGACGACGACCGCTTCGGGGCCCGTCTGCCGGATCATTTCGTCGAAATCGAAGAATACCGGCGCTGATGTTCCTATCAGTTTCTGTGCCGCCCGAACACGTTTTCTGTTGATATCGCACAGTCCTACGATTTCAACAACATCACCGTGATGCTCCAGTACAGACTTTCCCCAGGTTTGACTTCCACGGGAACCGGTGCCGACGATAGCGATCTTCAATCGTTTTCCCTGTGCTGGAAAGTGAGCAAAGGCGGTTGCAGCTGACGCCGCCAATACTCCGCTACTCGCCAGGAATTCCCTCCGATGCATCAAATTCTTTTCCGTCAATCTCATTGTGGATCTCCTTTCTTCAGTTCCGGCCCGAACCTCCCACCCAAAGACGCTTGTCGCCCGAGACGGGTACCCGTCCCCCGTCAACCAGCGAAACACAATAACGAATCAGCTTCCACTCGTGAAGCTTCCCACTCCCTCTAACGGCAGTTCCGATCAGATCACTGCTTGGCAGGATTTCTCACTGCCTGATGGACCTCCAGCCACTCTTGTCGTGCCCCCGCAGGTGGTTTCGTCCGCAAGCTTACGATGATCGTCAAAGCAGTACCAACGAAGAAACCGGGAATCATCTCGTAGAGATCAAAAAAGTGGGCCTTGAATGCCAGGACCCATATGACGGTGGTCAGGAAGCCCCCGATCATACCCGCCAAAGCTCCAGCAAGTGTAGTTCGGGCCCAGAACAGGGCACAAAGAATTACCGGGACGAATGCCGTAGCCAGGCCTGACCAGGCAAACAGGACAAACCAGAAGATCACCCGCACCTCCGCCAGGGCAAATGGAATCGCTCCCAGACCCAGCAAAACGGTGATCAACTTTCCGTAGCCGGAAAGCTCCCGATCGGTCAGCGAGGGATTAAAAACCTTCTGTATGATGTCCCGTAACACAGCTGAAGAGGCCAGGATTAGAAGTGAATCGACAGTGGACATTATGGCACCAAGAACTATCACAACAAATAGCCCGGTAAAAACCTCCGGGAAGAGGCCCTTGCTCATAAGCGGCATAACCGTTTCCGGATCGGCAAGCCCCGGGAAAATGACACGTCCTGCCATTCCAGCGAACACCGCTCCCAGATCGAAAACTGCTATACAGATGACAGCCATCACACTTCCAGTTGCAATCTCCTCCTGATCGCGAGCAGATATAAATCGCACCAGCAGTTGAGGGACTCCAAGGAAGGCCAAACCCACACCTGCAAAGCTCAGGACACTGGCAATGCCTGCCCACGAGAAGCCGTAGGAACCGAGAGGCAGAAGCAGATTTGGATCTTCCAAACGGAGTTTTTCCATCATCGGCATCCATCCTCCGGCTGCAAGAATACCAACCACTGCGAGTGTCACTAAGCCCGAAGCCATGAGGAGAGCGTGGATGAAGTCGGCATAGGCAACTGCCTTGAAGCCTCCTATGGTGGTGTAAAACAATATAATCGTAGCACCGACAAGAACTCCGGTGGCATAGTTGAATCCCAGAAACGTTGTAAACGCCTTTCCGGTGGCCACTAACTGGGCTGCCAGGTAGACGACCACCATCACAAGGATTATTGCGACACTGACCTTGCGAAGCACGTGGGAGGTATCCCGAAACCGTGATTCCAGAAAGTCGGGTACTGTGATCGAATCATAGCGGTCGGTGTATTCCTTGAATGGGCGGGCAACCAGGGCCCATCCTATCGCGACCCCCATAACTTCACCGAATACTACCCACAAAGCGTGTATGCCGACCAGGTATCCCATTCCAGTCAGCCCGAGCAAAAGCCATCCACTTTCTCCAGTGGCATTGGCGCTGAAAGCGATCACCCAGGAGGGAAGCTTCTTACCGGCCGCATAATAACCACTTATGCTGCCCGATTCACGCCTCCCCCAGAGTCCAATACCGATGAGCAGGGTAAGGTAAATACCAAGGATCGTTAGAATCGTATAAGAAGGCATAGCGTGTCTGCAGTCGTGTTCAGAAGGGAGGATTCACTCTCTCTCACCACTTCGTCTCCTCCTGTGGCGGACATAAGAGATGGATACGATACCGATTCCCAGTCCCACTGACGAGAAAAGTAAGAGCCAGGCTGAAAAGGGAAGACCTGCAATCATGATTCAAAAAATAAAGTCTAAGAATGCACTGAGAACTCTTCTTGTTAATCGAATGTATATTTTATACAATCTACGAGATACATGAAACAAAACTCAGTCTAATTATGAGAGTATAAGCATTATGGCGAAAGCAAGTCGTGGTCTAGGGACTCTCACACCTATCAGAGACACCCGCACCCTCCAGGACCAGGTGTACATCTCTATTCGAGATCTGGTCGCTAGCGGCAAATTTGAACCTGGTACTTTCATTCGAGAACAGGAGATCTGCAATCAGATCGAAGTGAGTCGGACACCGGTACGTGAATCGCTGGGAAGACTTGCCAGTGAGGGATTTCTCGAGCGGATTCCACAGCGGGGATATCGGGTCCCCGAAATCACGATTGGACAACTGCTAGAGCTTTATCCGCTCGTTTCAGCCCTTGAGTCTCTGGCAGGTAAGGTGTCCTTCCGGAATTTGACTCCCAAGGAACTGGACAAACTGCGCTGGCTCAACGGCTGCTTCAGAGAGGCTGTACAACGTCAAAATGTGGATGAAATGGTGACCTGCAACAACCGATTCCACAACACTCTCGTCGAGAACTGCGAAAACCGGAGGCTACTCAAGATGCTTGAGGATCTTCGCTCCCAACTGGGCCGTCTGGAACACTGGTTCTATTCCAACTCAGAACATGCCCGGGAATCTCTCTCTGAACACAACGATCTGATTACTGCCCTGGAAAAGGGTGACCCTCGGCATGCACTGGAAATCTTCGAAATGAACTGGGCACTCACCCTCGATGCTTTCAAGAAAGAAGTACAGGAGGAGGAAGAGATTGAGTAGATCCGGTGATTGAAGAAGTCAATCAGGGGGGGACACAATATGACCCGTCACAAACTTCAAAACTTCATCAATGGCAACTGGAAAGATCCGATCTCAGGCAGGTTTCTGGAGGTAGACAATCCCAGTAATCGAACGATTGTCGCCCGGTCGCCCCTTTCCACTGACGAAGATGTTCAGGAAGCCGTCGAAGCTGCGAAATCAGCCTTTCGAGGGTGGGCGAACACTCCTGTTTCTCGCCGTTGCGAATTGCTCATCAAGTTAGCGGAGTTGATCCGTCAGAATCAGGAGAAGCTTGCCCGGTTGATCGCAGAGGAGATGGGTAAGTCCCTCCCCGATTCCCGAGCGGAAATCAAGCGGACTCTGGAGAATACGGAAGTGGCCTGCGGGATGCCGATGTTACAGCAGGGTGACAAACTTGTCGGCTGTGCCATGGATATCGATGGGGAAGTGATCTGGCAGCCACGAGGGGTATACGCAATGATAGCCCCTTTTAATTTCCCCGCAATGGTACCGTTCTGGTTCATCCCTTATGCCCTCGCTACGGGAAACACGTACCTGGTAAAACCATCTGAACAGGTGCCCTGCACGATGGCCCTGTTGACTGAATACATCGAGCAGGCCGGATTCCCTCCAGGCGTATTCAACCTGGTCCACGGTGCCCTTACGGTTTCGAAGGCCTTGCTGGAGAACTCAGATCTGGTGGGGATATCTTTCGTCGGGACGAGCCGAGTCTGCCGGTTGGTTGCAGAACAGTGTGCAGCTACCAATAAGCGTTATCAGGCCATGGGCAGTGCCAAGAACCATCTGGTAGCGATGCCCGATGCCAAGCTCGAGCCCATGATACGCAATATGATCACCTCCTGTTTTGGCTGCGCCGGACAACGCTGTATGGCTTCATCTGCCATTGTGGCTGTGGGTGATGAGACTTACGAGCAGGTTTGCAGTGCTTTCATCGAGGCAGCCGGGGAGGTGATCGTCTCTGATCCATTAGATCCCAGCGTTCAAGATGAATCGATGGTCATGGGACCGGTTATTTCCGCCAGAGCCAAAGAATTCATCGAATCAATGATTGAGAAAGGGGTGCAGGAAGGCGCGACACTGGCCCTGGATGGCCGAGGTGTCAAGGTCGAAAAGGGCGAAGATGGATATTTCATCGGACCAACCGTGTTTACCGATGTAAGACCAGGCTCAGAAATCCACAAAACAGAGATCTTCGGTCCGGTAGTTGTGATCCTAAAGGCTCGTGATCTCGATGAGGCGATCTCCCTCATCAATGAGAGTCCGTACGGAAACGGTGCCTCCATCTATACTCAATCCGGCTATTATGCCCGGAAGTTCAAACTCGAAACTGATTGCGGGATGATCGGTGTCAATGTCGGGATACCTGCCCCGGTTGCACATTTACCATTTGGAGGCACCAAGGAGTCCCAGTTCGCGCAAATAAAAGGGCAGGGAAAAACGATCGTTGACTTTTTCGTTGAGAAAAAGATCCTCACCGCACGATTCTGGCCCGAAGTCGATCCAACCGGGGGCTAGTCCGGAACTGAATCCGGAGATCCCTCATTGGACAGAAGTGGCGGACTATTCTTTACTGAGAGCGATCGCGGAGGCATCTATGGATCAGACAGTCGAGAAATACAAACAGTATGTCATCACGGGATTTGTGAAGAATGTTGAACCTGTAGTCTTTGACAGCGCTCAAGACGCAGTGATTATAGATACAACGGGCAGAGAATTTATCGACTGTTTTTCCGGAATCTCTGTCACAAATGCCGGACACTCCAATCGTGAAGTGGTCAAGGCCGCCTCAGCCCAGATCGAAAAGTTCGTCCATTGCTGCTCCTATGTTTACCACAGCCCGCCTACGGCGGATCTGGCGGAGAAACTGGCACAGATCACTCCAGGACAACTGAAAAAGACCTTCTTCGCCAGCAGCGGTGCGGAAGCAATCGAGGGAGCACTTCGCCTGGCTAAGCTCTATACCGGGAAACGGGAATTCATCGCCCTGCAGTTGAGTTTCCATGGACGCAGTCTGGCAACCTTGAGCCTGACCGGGAACTCCGGGCGTAAGAGGAGTGGAGGGCCCTTTATGCCAGGTATCAGCTTTGCGCCGGTGCCATACACTTATAGATCTCCATTCGGTAAAGATCCCACGGAGTGCTCCGAGCGGTGTGTCCAGTATCTGCGGGATGTGATCAGATTTGACACTTCCGGGGACGTTGCCGCCCTGATTGCCGAACCAATCCTGGGAGAAGGAGGAATTATCGTACCTCCCCAAGGTTTCTTTCGCGCAGTTAAAGAAGTCCTCGACGAACACGGTATCCTTTTTATTGCTGACGAAGTCCAGACCGGTTTTGCCCGGACAGGCCGGATGTTTGCAATCGAACACTACGGAGTTGAACCGGACATTCTTGTTACGGCCAAGGGGATTGCCAATGGATTCCCACTGGGAGGATTCACCACCCGTGACGAGATTGCCGCAGCCTTTCGTCCAGGGGACCATCTCTCTACATTTGGTGGAAATCCGGTCTCCTGTGCGGCGGCTCTTGCCAATATCGAGTTCATAGAGAACGAAGGCCTTTGCGAACAGGCTGCGATCAAGGGCGAGTACGTGCTGAACAAGCTCCTTGGCTTGCAGCAACGGTTTCCCATCATTGGTGAGGTCAGGGGAAAGGGGCTGATGATTGGCGCTGAACTGGTTCTGGATGATGCATTGACGCCGGCAACCGGAGAAGCTGCGGCAATCAAATCCCGCTGTCTGGAGAAGGGTGTTCTGCTGGGCGTGGGAGGCGCTTACGGAAACGTTCTCAGACTGCAGCCTCCTCTAGTCATTACCCAGGAGCAACTTGATAGTGTTCTGAACGTCATCGAACAATCACTTCAGGAAGTTTCGAGAAGTCTGGAAGCTAGTAACGACGACGGTCCCATGGTCAGAGCCGGGTAGTGACCGGACTTTGCGACCGGCAGGATCCTGGGCCAGTAAAGCCGAAGATATCTCACGAAAGACAAGCAGGACCGGTTGAAAGAGTCCGGAGGATTGATATGAATCCACTGAAAGTCTGGTTGTATCTGTTGGTTATTCCATTCTTCGGATCGATATTCGGACAAACGGAGTTCAGAGCCTTAACCCTATCAGGGGTAGTAGTAATCGAAGATGGAAGGCCACTCCCTGACCGAGCCACAATCGAGATGGTCTGTAGTGGACGAGTCCAGCCGCAAGGGCGAACAAATCTTGAAGGCGCCGTCAGTTTCAGGGTTGGGGGAGACCAGGCGTTCGCGATCAGCGCCAGTGATGCCACGAGCCCGAACCCCAGTTCGCCGGTTGGAGCCAGAGGGCAGGATCGCAGCCATGTCAATCTGATGAACTGCGAACTGCGGGCTTCTCTAGAGGGATTCCAATCAAGTTCGATCAATCTGGGACGACGCTCTGTCTTCGAAAACCCAGACATAGGAGAGATAGTGCTCTACCCGCTGGATGGACCTGCGGGAACCCTGGTCAGCTCCACTGCGGGAACCGCCCCGAAGAAGGCTCGAAAAGCCTACGAGGCAGCCCAGGAGGAACTGTCCAAGGATAACCCCAACCTGGAAAGGGCCTCCAAGGAACTGGAAGCTGCTGTTAAAGAGTACCCCGGATTTGCAGATGCCTGGAATCTGCTCGGTGAAACCCAGGCCCGACTGGGGAATCTCTCAGATGCACACTCGTCGTTCAGCAGTTCCCTGGAAGCAGATCCGGCCTTGACCCCCCCAGCGTTAAGTCTGGCACTGCTGGCATTACAACAGGGTCAAACTGATGAGGTCATTAAGATAACCGACAAGTTGATTGGCCTCGCACCAGATTCCGCAGAGGCACATTACTACCGAGGCCTGGCTCATGCAGCACTAGGGAGCCTTCGAGCGGCTGGAGAGGACCTGACCTTCGTTATCGAAAGCCAGGATCTGGAACGGTTCCCCCGAGCACTCTATGTTCTAGGCGATATCTATGTTCAGGCGGAAATGATTGGCCCAGCAGCCGAGAATTTCCGCCGATACCTGGAGCTCGAACCGGATTCACGCGCGGCTGCAGCAGCTCGACAACAACTGGAAGAATGGGAAGCCCAGGGTAAATTGGAGTGAATTCTTCCAGCTGTACGAAGGGAGCGTGACAGTGGATTCCGGATTCCTGGTGAGAATAGCGGTTCTTCTTACAATCATCACCACTGGTAGTTTCGGAGGAACTCAACGAGAACTGCCGAGCAGCTTCCCGCCTACCACTGACATCGAGCTCAAGGTATCTACAGATCACCCCAGATGTGTTTTTCGTCCGGATTCCAAGCCTGGACCCGGGAGAAGTTTCCAACAGATTCGAGAGCTTTATCGCACAGACGACACTCTTCGAGCGATCCTGCAGAAGGCCCTGGCCGTAGATCCTCAGGACCAACACCCGGCTGCGAATGCCGCCTGCTGGATCGTTTCGGGGGAAGACCGTTTCGCCCGAGCGGCGATTGAACAAATGCTGCAAGAACCGCTCGACAAGAGTGGCGAACCCTACTACAGCAAGGTCTGGTCATATGCTCTCGCCTATGATTGGTTGTTCCACCATCCATTCTTCGACGACTCAAGAAAACGTCGCGCTGCAGCAAGGATTCGAGAACGGATCAATACGGAACTGAATGGTTTGGATGCCGACTACATGGCTCTCTGGCACGGCCGGACCCAGGCAGCCAACGGTGTGATGATAGCTGCTTTGGCGTTGGCCGAAGAGCCCGGGATGGAAAAGGAACTGCAAAGAGCGTTGGCACACTGGCTCGACTCGATGCACGCCCTTCGGTTCAGTGAAGGCTGGCCCGAAGGTGCGAGCTACTGGATCTACAATCGTGCCGGTCCTTTTGCGTTGGCATCTGATTGCGTCATGACGTCAACGGGTCTCGACCGAATCGGAGATCTGGATATCCGGGAAGTCATGAAAACCATTGGGCTTTGGCAGATTTACCAATACGGACCAAACGGAGTGTTCGAACCGTACGGAGATTCCTCCGGCTCTCTTCATCTCGGCGATACGGGCTGGTGGACCCTGACCTGTGACTACTATGCAAGACTTTCAAGAGACCCCGCAGTTGCAGCCGGCGGGGACTACTTTCGCAACCGGTCGCCTGACCCTTACGGCAAACGCAAGTATTACTGGTACGCTGTACTTTCTTATGACCCTGCTGTACGCCCTCGAATGGAGGAATACAATCCCAAAGAACCGGAACTGTGGTTGAGAACCCATCTACCTCAGGCGATGCTCTTCGGAAGGAACAGTTATGGTGTTGCCTTCTTCAGAGGAGAGTGGGGTGATTCTGACGAGCTTTTTGCCAGCTTCAAAGCGGGTGATCTTCTGGCTCATCATGATCACTATGATGCAGGCAACTTCACCATTCAACGGGGTGGGGAACTCATACCGCAAACAGGTTATTACGGTAGTTATTACCAAAAGCATCGGTTGGGTTATCAGGTGCAGACTGTGTCGGCCAACAGCCTCCTCATACTGGCACCGGGTGAGTACAGCAACTGGTTGAGACGAAAGCAGGAATGGTGGCCCTGGGTAAGCGGTGGACAGCGCGTGATCTCCCCTACTGGATGCGATTGTGTCAACTTGGACCACTATCGCCGGCAACTCGAGAATGGTCCCTACCTGGAACGCGCTGAGATCACAAGCTGGGAAAGCATCCCCGGTAGCTACGACTACATCGCTGTTGATATCACAAAATCCTATAATTCAATCTATTTTGCCGAAGCGGGCAACGTAGCCAAGGCAAAGCTTGTCACGCGGCAGTTTCTTTACCTTCGTCCCCAGGAAACGTTCATTGTCTACGACAGGGTTGAGACAAACGACCCAGGTCTTCTTGTTAAGAACCTCCTCCATTGTCTGAGCAAACCGCTTTCAACGCGTGAAAATCTTCTGATGGGATCAAAGGAGAACGGAATCTTGGAGAGTAATGACCGGAAATTCTGGTGGGAAGAAGGAAACGGCCGGATGAATGTCCAGTTATTGTTGCCCCAAGATGTACGAGTCCTGAAGATCGGAGGACCTGACTTCAGCTTTTATGTAGAAGCCGATGGTGATCAATCTGACGGATTTGACGGAGAAAACCTCATCGAAGGGTCCTCCCGTAAAGGAGCAGGTCTGCGAGTGGACGAATGGCGACTCGAAACGGAACCGAAAACCAAGGGAATCGAAACTCGATTCCTGACCGTGCTGTCCCCCCGCCTGAAGGATGAACCTAAGGAAACACCGGAATGCGATCTTATTCAGTCAGATGACACTGTCCATGTTCTCCGTGTAGGATCTGACATCCTTGCTTTCGCTCATCGACCCCGTTCGCTGAAACAGATAACAATCCCGGTCCGTGGAGGGAATCGTCTCCTGGTCCTGGATGCTGAACCTAACGGATCCTACCAAGCCGGAGAACAAGACTACGTGGCCAGTCCGGAGGGGATTCTTCAAGTTGAGCGGTTGTCAGGTGACACAATTGAACTGATCCGTGTTCCGAAGTGACTTTGACCTTCGAGATTGCATTGAACGAAAAACAACCGGATTAGATCTCAATTCCCACCCAGTCGAGGGCAAATTTCTTAAGCGTTTTCCTTTGAGATATCGAAATCTTCCGGTCGAACGGCAAGGGGTCCTGATTGGCTACACGCTCCAGAAGCGCAACCTGATTCCTGATGGTTGCTTCAAGAACTCCTGGAGAGATAACGTCTACAGTCTCCCGGGAACTATGGTGGAAATGGCGTGCCGCCACAAAGGTAGGACGATAGTACCAGACGGTCGGAACTCCTATCACATTCAGAGGAAAATGGTCGCTGAACGGACATATTTCAGTGAGTACATGCCCGGGAAACCCAGTTTCCCGGTTAACCCTTTCAACAAGTGCCCGCAGGGATCTCGATCCGGTGCAGAAAACCTCAGTTTTTCCCATCCATGCACCGACTGCATCAATATTGATCCCAAGTTGGATCTTCTCGGCATCTTGAACCGAGGTGGCAAAGTGCCGGGCACCTTCGGAAAGCTGCTCTTCTGCCCCGTAAGAAATGAAACGGAGCGTGCGCCGTGGCCGGCTGCCGGCAAAGACTCTGGCCAGTTCAATAATCGAAGCGACTCCGGTCAGGTTGTCGTCGGCTCCGGGATTGTTTCCGACCGAGTCATGGTGTCCTGAGATCACGATCGCTTCATCTGTCTGTCCTCTGATCTCTGCGATGACATTCTGTGACACCGCGTCTTTGACGAAGGACTCGAGCTCAAGACGAACAACCGTCTCCTGGCTCCTAACCACTTCCCAGGCTGTCATATAGGGGATGTTCACAACCGGACAGGTGATGAAATCGATCCAGTACCGGGGAAACCCGACTGCTACGGTCCAATCAAAAGGGACTTTGTCATCGACTATCAACAGAGCCGCTGGACGTGCTTCCATGACCCTTTTGAACCCCGCCAATTCGAAAAGCACTGACGCATACACCAGTCCAATCTTGCCTTTCAATCGGTTCTCCGCTTCTCTCGCGGACTGAGGAATCTTCTCAATGAACACCAGTTGGCCTTCCAGAGTCCCTTCGGTTGATGGTGAGTGTGCCGCCGGTTCGACTTCGATTCGTCTCCAGTTGCTGCCGTCACCAACCGACAATCTGCACACGCTATGTCCAAAGGTGAGGCAGGGGAACTCCTGCTGCTGGATGCTGGAGAGACCCAGATCCCGAAAACGGCCTTCAATCCAGTCGGCGCCTTCCTTCTCACCTTCTGTCCCTGCCACCCTTATGCCGATGTTCTCAAGGGTTCTAATCGTTTCCATACACAAATCGCCACGCACTCTTTCTGCTCTATCGATCATTCTCACTCCTTTTCCAAGCTCAAAGACTAACAAGCATCACTGCGATGAAATGCCTCACAACCGACCATTTTGCCGGGAAAGCGTATGATCATGCATGTGAAGCCTCAACTGATGATTCTAGCCCTTTTCCTGGTGAACCTGTCATTCGGCACGATCCTTTTCAGCGGACAGCAAGCGGAAACGCTGCCTGATCGTTTGGAACAGGCAAACCAGATGATCTCAGAGGGCCGTATCTCAGAAGCCGTCACCCTGCTCACCAGTTACAAACAGGACCGACCGCTGGACGCACATGGCTATTTCCTGACCGGATTGGCCTACTTCCAGACCCAGGATTGGGTTCGGGCAGCTTTCGAACTGAAAGAGGCTCTCAGGCTGGCCCCGGAGAATCCCGAGTATGCGATTCTCTACGCCAATGCCCTGACCCATCTCGGCCAGAACGAGGCTGCAGTAGAATCCCTGGCGGTACTCCAGCACGACGAACAGATTGAAAAGCTGACGACCGCCTGGGTGTGGGTTATGAGCGACACGCTCTACCGGGCCGGATCTAATGATGGAGCTTTGAAGGTTCTGGATCACCTCGCCCGAAGAAATCCTGATGATCCCCGGGTTGATCTAAACCGCGGCCAGGTTTACTACGTCAAAGGGGATCACAAAAGCGCACGTAAATCGATTGAAGCATGCCTGTCGAAGCAACCCGAGAATAATCCGGTAGCCTATTACGAGTTGGGTCGGATTCTGGAACAACTCGGAGACTCTGAGGATGCCAAAGAGGCCTATACCAAGGCAGTGCAGCAAGACGAAGGGAATTCCGAGTACCTCTGGAAACTGGGAGCGGTTACTCTGGCACTTGGAGAGACTGATGAAGCGATCCGATATCTGGAGATGGCTCGGCCTGACGCGGAAACCTTTCCGGAAATCTACTATGTATTGGGAAGAGCCTACCAGGCCGCTCGAAATAGAGAGAAGGCGATGGAATGCCTGAAGAGATTTCAACAGATCTCGGGGGGTGAACGGAAGGAAGAATATGATCGAATCGAGGCAGGTAAACTAGTAGGCAGAGGTGAAGACGCATTAAATCGGGGAGACACTGAAGAGGCTGAAGCGTTTTTCAAGGAAGCACTGGAAACGAATCCTGGCAACTGGGCAGCTAATGGCTACCTCGCCGAACTTTGCCTTGGCCTTAACAGGCTGGAACAAGCTTCTCAGTATATTCAGAAACTCAGAGAGAT
>JAUVSF010000378.1 GCA_030597245.1 Acidobacteriota bacterium | reverse complement strand
CCCGTTGCCCCCCACCCTGGCCCGCACTTCTCACAAAGTGACTACCAATGCTGCTCTGCTTCGGGCAAGGGTCCCGAATACTGCTTCTTGATTCGGAACACGTTAAACCATTCCCAGTTTTCTCCCAATGAGTAGCTATAAGGGAGAAAACCCCATCCTGTGCTGTAAAAGCCGGCATGTGAAGAAAAATCGAGAATTCGCACGGGAAACGGTTCCTCGGCGATTCTCTGTTCCAGCAGGTCGGTATATACGTCCCCATCATAGAGGGTCACCCAGGGAGACGCGATGTAGGGCTTAATAATGATGTCACCCACCTGAGCCGAGTTGGAGGCTCTGGGCAGCATCCTGGCCCCCTCCTTTTCGAAATAGTAGCGAAAGCCCCATTCACCGGTAAACCACACCTGGTTGTCCGACGTTCCATACTGGGAGCAAAGTTCCTCTGCCGTGGTACGGTAGAGACCCGCAAAGCGATAGTCGGCGTAAGCAATCGGAACCGAATAGAGCAGACTCAGCACGACTCCTGACCAGACAATATTGCGTAGGAAGTACTCACTTCGGACCCGGTTCTCGAGACACCTCAACAAGACCAGAATGGCGGGAGGTAGCGCCAGAAGAGTGTAGCGTACAGAACCTGCATAATAGAGGATCAGACAACTGGCAAGAATCCCAAAGAACCATAAAACCATCAGGCGTGTTTCGGCAGACTTGTCTCTGAGAAGTACCAGAAATTCCGAGAACACCAGAAACCCCGAGGCAAGCATCAAAGCGAACAGGAGGATGTGAACCCACGCCCACTCCAAGCCATAGAAATAGAAGGGAACGAATGTCAGGAAGAACAGCAGCAGTGCGAACCTGGTTCGCCATCTTCCCGAAACTCCGAACCAGATGAACAGTGGAAACAGAAAAACGCCCCCCACATTCAGAACGAAACTCACAACTTTTGCGCCCATAAGCATCCAGTCGAGTGCTTGTCGCTTTTCCATGTGAAGCAGCGTGCTGAGCAACACCAACCGGTCGTAGTACAGATAGGCACGCAGGTACCAGGCTACCCACAGAATCACCGGACTCAGAAGCACAAGAACCCAGTACCGTGTAGAGGCTTCCTTCGCACCCTTCCGATCCAGGAGCAGGAAGGCGGCAATCAACAGCAGTAATCCAAAGGTCACCATAGAGATGAAAGCGGCGGCCAGGACCGACAGGAGTAGGACGAGATGGTCCAGCTTGCGGCCCTTACCCGACGTGATTCTGAGCAGGCGACTGAGAGAGAGCAACCAGAAGGTCAGAAGCGGCACATCAGGCATCAGGGTGTGTCCCAAGGTGCTGAAGGCCGGTGCCCCCACGAGCAAAATAGCGGCCGGAAGAGAATTGCGCACATATCGCCGTGCCAGGTCAAAGAACGCAAATGCAGCTAGAACCGGGAAGATCAGGAAAGCAGTGTGATAGACCCACTCGGCATCGGTTCCGGAAACCAGCTGAACGAAACTAAGATAGTAGGAGGTGAGAGGGAGGTGGCTGTGGCTCGCTGCGTCCGAGGCTCCCACGCCTTCGAAGACGGGCCTGTAATCGTAGGGGAAGAGTGGATGTAAGTGGATGTTATCGGCGATTTCGAGATAGATCCTGTCGTCAATGTGGAAGGCTTGATTCAAGAAGGGGATGTACAGAAGTGCAACGACCAGCAGTAATACTACTCGAGAAGAACTCTTGAAGAACAAAACCAGGACCCCTGAATCAACTCGTCAACTAATTCCCCGGTTTCTTGCCCACCCGGGATAATTGTGTACGGTGGAAGAGGCTAATATACACTCTTTCCAGGGCCCTAATAAGAGGCACTTCCGGCATGAACCGGAAGAATCTCAAGCGAAGCCTTAATCTCAAATACCAGTAGTAGCCGGAGTACATCAGCATCAGCAGAGGCTTCAGGCGGTTGTTACAGAAACGCTCAAAGGCACGTCTTTCAAAGAAGCGGCTGATCGTGTTGATCTTGGTGACGAACTTGCTTTGTTCAGGTGAAAGAAACGGGTTGTTGTTCTCGGCAAAATGAAAATGACTCCACCCTTCGAGCGTATCCGGGAAGCTGGCACCATGTACCAGGCGCGCCTTATCGTAAAGTGTTGTTCCGGGATACGGGGTGTAGATCGCCGCGGGCGCCGAACCGGCGTTCGGGTTGTCCTTCAACAACTCGAACATGAAGTCCACAGTCTCCAAAGTCTCGTTTCGGTCTTCGTTGGGAAACCCAGCCATGAAGCCATACTTCGCATAGACGTCGGACTCCGCAATCAGTCGGTTGACTTCGCGTACCTGATCCAGCGTGTTTCGCTTCATGATCTCTTTCAGACGCTTTTCCGAACCCGATTCAATCCCAATCCAGAGTTCTTTGAATCCGGCTCGACAGAGCTTGTCCAGCATCTTTGAGCTTCGTTTGTAGAGATAATCGATCCGACAAGGCACCTGAATCAGCAGATCCAGATTCCGTTCCAGCAACAGGTCACAGATCTCTTCCACCCGCCTCGGATGACCAAAGAAATAGTCGTCTTCAATGAAAATTGCTTTCACCCCGAAATGCTCCACGAGGTAGGTGATGTCTGAGACAACGCGGCCGGCAGAATGCGATCGGAAGCGACGTTCGTTGAACTTGAGGTTGTAGCAGAACTCACAATCGTAGGGGCAACCACGGCTCGTTACGACTTGAAGCTGCGCCTGATCCGTTGAAGGGGCCCTAGTGAAGTACCGATCCATCTCGATCAAGTCATAATGTGGGCGTGGAATCACATCGAGTTCTTTGATCATGGGCCGATAAGGACCGTACTTAAGTTCGCCGTTCTTCTTGAACCCAACGCCTGGAATCTGGCCCGGATCTCCGCCCTGTCTCAGGCAGTCGGCCAATTCAACGAGGGTAATCTCGCCCTCACCTTTGACGATGATGTTGCAAAGATCGTGCTTCAACGTGGAGTCCGGACAAAGCGTGGGATGTACTCCTCCCCAGACAATCGGCAATCTGGGATCAACTTCCCTGATGGCTCGTGCTGCGGTCAACCCGCCTCTAATCTGCATGCCGGTCATAGACGAGATCCCGGCCAATACGGGGCGCTCCTCCCGAATTGACCGAGCCACATCGGCTTCAAAGGAACGGGTGACGCGTTCGTCCACGATTTCCACTCTGTAGCCGGCGCTCTCCAGGACGGTTCCCAGATAGAGACAGGAGAGAGGCAATCCCACATTGATCCCAAACACGTCCATCCCGGTATTGGGGTACAGGAGCAGTACCTTGCCCAAATCCTCCGACACAGATCTCTCCCAGACCATTCTTTGTGGATCCTCCCTACCGGCCAGTAGCGAGAGGTTCTGATCGGGAGCTGGATTCGTGTCGGTTATTCCGCTGTTCTTCATCACACTCGTATCGATCCTATCTGGTCAGCCAGCGCTTGTAGATTCTTCCGGTCGATTCCACCAGCCCAGGAAAGGTGTCCTGCAACCTGGGCCGCATCCTCAGGAACGGTGTCAGCCAACCAGGATGGTTTACGTAATCACACTTCCCACAGATCTTCAATTGGTCAAAATCCCTTCGGTAAAGAAGTGTCCTCAACTTGTCGAAAGCCTCTGAATGCCATACCTCATGGAGACTCTGGGTGGAAACATCTCCGACTGCATACTCGGCTTCGGAATCGAAACAACACATAGCGACGCGCCCGTCAGCCAAAATCGTAATGTAGTGATACATCCTTTCGCAGAAGTTAATCTTGTTGACGGTTCGTCCCTCATTGTCGAGCTGTCCCGCCCAGTTGAAGTAGACGGAGTAACGCACCTCATCTGCTTCTTGCCATTCATCTCGGAACTTCTTCCGAGTGTGTTTGTTTTCGTCAACCGTAACCATGGCAATTGAAACCCGGGGTAGATCCTTCCCAAGTTCGCGCCGGCGCCTGATGAACCGAAGCACGTTACTGCGAACCTCATCGTAGTTCAAACCGAGGCGAATGCCCTCGAATGTCGCTTTGTCTCCGCCGTCCACCGAGACGATTAAGCTGTCGATCAAGTCTTCCCGAAGAAGGTCCTCAGAAACTTCTTCAGTCAGTCGAGAACCGTTCGTAGTCGGGTTAATGTGGGCACTCGGAGCCAGTTCTCTCGCCTCGCGAAAATAATCGATAACGCCCGGAACCAGCAGCGACTCTCCGTGAAGAAAAGGCAGAATCTTCGTGGCCCCTCGTTCTCCGCACTCGGTTACTATCTTGCGGAAGAGCTCCTTTGACATGATTTCCCGAGGGCGTTTCATAGCCGGTGTCGCACAGATGGTGCACCGAGCATTGCAGATATTAGTCAGCTCGACATAAACGTGATCGGGAAACTCAGGGTACTTGTACATCTGAATCAGTTGATGCGAGACGCTTCCCGCCGCATAAACGCAGGCAAAAAGTTTCGCTCAATTGCCCGGAGATACTTCAGGCTCGATCTCACTCTGAATAGCTTGGGCAACATTTTGATGAAACGGAAGCGAGAGAGAAAGAAGATCAGATACGCTTTACGCTGAAGCTCTTTCAGTTTCTTGAAATCGAACTCTTCCGTTTTGATTCTATGGACCCGTTCAACGTGTTCAGTCTCATCGTACAGGTCTTCATTGATAATCTGATGACTCAATTCAGTGCCGGAATAGGGAATGACAATGCTGAATAACGCTTCGTCAAACCCGGTTCTGCCGGCAAACCGCATTGTCATCTTGATTTCCTCGACGGTTTCGGTCGGAAAACCGATCATGAAGAAACCAAGCGTCTCGATCCCATATTTCCTGCTCCAGCTGACAACATCATTCACCTGATTCAGCTTCAGGTTCTTCCTCATCAGCTTCTGAATCCTTGGGCTGGCCGACTCGATGGCAATGCACATGTGGTGCGTCCCCGCTGCAGCCAGTTTCTGAATCAACTCTTCGTCCAGCCGCTCCAGCCGGACGCCATTCCCGAACTGCAAGGCGATCTCCATGTCCGATTCGATGATCAGGTCGCAGATCTTTTTGGCACGATCCATGTCGAAGTTGAAAATATCGTCTTCGATCATGAACTCCCGAATGGCAAACTCATGGTAAAGGAGCTTAATCTCGCGAAGGACATGCTCAGGGCTGCGGGGATGGAACTTCTTGCCAAACAGGTCGTGGCAATAGGTACAGCGCCAGGGACAACCCCGGCTCGTAAAGATCTGGATAGCACGCTTGTATTTCGGAGTATG
>JAUVSF010000041.1 GCA_030597245.1 Acidobacteriota bacterium | reverse complement strand
GGCCCGGAGCTTAACCGAGCCCTGTGCCCTTAGTGATTTCGTGACTTAGTGGTAAATCTTCCCTCCTCCAGACTCATGCCCGCAATTCGACTGTCACTACCGTGATGTTATCGAAGCCTCCAGCCTCGAGAGCATGTTCCACGAACTGTGGGCAGAGGTCATCCCATGAGTAACGTCCCATGATCTCGGCGATCTGCTGATCGGAGATGCAGTCGGTTAGACCATCGGTACACAGCAGGAGGATATCGCCTGGCTGAAGCTCGATCGAAAAGATGTCTGAGTTGACGGCAAGTGAGAGACCGAGAGAACGTTCGATCAGGTTCTTCTGGGGGTGATGACGCAGCGCCTCTTTGTCGATGGTGCCTTGTTTGTAGAGTCGATACAGTGGAGAGTGATCGTCGGTGAGTTGATCCAGGTGCTGATTGCGGAAGCGGTAAATGCGGCTGTCGCCGATATGTCCGATCCAGCCCTGAGAGGTGTCCGAAGAAGGAATCCACAGAGCACTCAGGGTCGTCCCCATTCCCTGGCGTTCCGGGTTGAGGTGCTGGTCCTGTAGAATCCGCCGATTAGCTTCAGCGATGACTTCGCGCAGTTGATCCGGAGGTTCTCCCTCCACGGCTTGAAGTTGAGTGTCTAGCGTATCGACGGCAATCTGGCTGGCGATTTCTCCCGCGGCATGCCCCCCCAGCCCGTCACAAACCGCAAAGAAGCCGTTCTCTTCCTTTACCAGGTAGTTGTCTTCGTTGTTGGCCCGGACTAGTCCTCGGTCACTCTGTGCCTGGAATCGTACTTGTCCCGTTTCATCGAACATTTTTATTCAAATCCGTTCAGGATGTGTAAGAAGTACTTGATTATTGCGTTGACGATCAGAATCAAAAGCACCCCTGCCCCGGCATTTTCTCACTCCGGCTCGGTCCACTCTGTTTCATACATCTGATCCCGTGTCGTTTGTCCCAGCAGAATATAATAAAATTGAAGGCACTTTTCCAAATCACATCCCTCTGACTTGTTCCTCTGAGGACGCGAGAATATAATCACTCGCGGTTTTGCTGTGGGGAATTCGAGTGAGAGAATCATCGTTATCTTCTTTTCTTTGACATGTTTAGGTGTCTTCACTCCAGCGCGGGCTTCAGATCTTCAGGCTTGGATTGACGTTAGTGATTTCTTCGATGTGACAGAGAATCTTCAAGTTGGTGGAGATGCCGGATTTCGGCAGTCCACTGATTGCGACCGCCTTAGTTCGTTCTATGGACGCGCCACCGTGAATTATCGGTTCAACCGCACTGTAGTTATCTTGGGTGGAGTCGGCCTCTTCTACGCCTGGGAACCTCTGACAGTTATGGAAACCCGACCCTGGGTCGGGTTGTTCGTACAGTATCCAAGAGTTTCAAGGGTCTCTTTCTCGCATCTCATCCGGTTGGAAGAGCGCTTGTTCGATATTGAAGCCCTGGAGGATCTGTTGGAAGCAGCGAGGTTGCGCTACCGACTCAAGGCGGTCATTCCCTTGAATGGGCCTGCAGATCAGGCCGGGACGTGGTACGTCCCAGTCTACTTCGAGGTTGGTGTTCGACTCTGGGGCGACTTGCCGGCAGGTTTCATCAGCACAGCCCGGTTTTCGCTGGGACTGGGTTACCGTATCAACAAAGACTGGCGACTCGAGTTGAATTACCATCAGGAGCAGGGAAAACTGACATCAAACGGAGACTATACGATTGACGAACATGTGGTTCGACTCCAGATAAGAGGCTGGTAGCGATGCAATCCTGCTAGAATGTGTCGATGTCACTACTTCGAATCCCGCCCATAGTCGTCGTGCTGATCTCGCCGGCCTCAGCTTCGGCAGCGGGTCCGGGAAGGAAGGCTTAAGGTTCACGCGACTCGCTTCTTGATCAACCCGCGCACAGGTGTAAACGGGAAGCAGATTCGAAACGATTTAAAGGGAGACTGGCTCATGAAAAGATCCTGGATTTGTACGGGGTGCTTCATTCTACTGACGATGTTCACCTTTGGAGGTGTCAAGCTGAAGATGGAAACGAAATCGAAGAGTGGGGCGGTCATCCAGACCGGTTGGATATATTCGGAGGGGGAGGATTATCTGAGGATCGATCCGGATGTCGACGCTGAGTCTGGTGAGATGGACACTTCGATGATCTTTCGGGGTGATCTCGAGACACTGTTTATCGTAAACCACGAGGAAAAGGAGTACATGCTTCTCACCAGAGAGACGATGGAGAAACTCTCTGCAAAGTTGGATCAGGCCATGCAGGATATGCAGAAACAGTTGGAGCAACTTCCTGAGGCTCAGCGCAAGATGATGGAGGACATGTTTAAGAAGAACATGCCTCAACAGGGTGGCGACTTTGAGGTCGAGGTAAGAGAAGTCGGAGTTGAAGATGGCCTGCAAAAGTATGAAGTGTGGATCGGTGGCGAGAAGAGAAGCGAGATGTGGGTAGCGTCCGTGGAATCTCAGGGGCTTCCGAAAGGCTCCTTCGCCTCATTTAAGAAGCTCAGTAAGTTCTACGAAGAGTTGCTCAGTCCACTTGCAAGTAATCCAATGTTTCAGTCAATGGGAGCGAATCCCTTTCCAGGATTTGCCGGCATGGACGGCGTTCCGGTGAGGATAGTACACTTGGAAGAAGGTCGCGAGACACGACTGTCTGAGGCCGATGTCGAGTCGTTTTCTTCCGACCTGTTTTCGCCTCCTTCGGGATACAAGGAGAGAAAAGTTGAGTTCGAGTGAACTCGATTGACGGCTCCGGGGAGTGGGGTCTCGAAGTCTCGCCCGGATGATTCAAACCACCAGGTACACCAAGGAAAAAGAGTGGTTGTTGTGAATCCCTTTGGGGCACCAGCACGTCTTGACTGCTGATCGACCTGCTGCGCTCTGTTTAAGCCGAGAATAGTTCTGAAGGAGCGGCACAGGCAATCCGGTGTTCCGCAGCAGCCGGTTGGCGAGAGATGCGGGTTAGTCCGGTGTCTTCTCGTTACCCACGATAATTCGCCCTACCCCTTCCTCGTCCAGTAACCGGTTGAAGGCTGTGAGGTCCGTTTCAAAGATTGCATCGAGCCTGGTCTTGATCTGAGTGAGTTCTTCTTTCAGGTCTTCGAAACGCGCGTAGCAACCTTGTGTTGGCCTGGCGTCCTGACTATTGACGATTCCGAGCAGGTAGGCGATCTGATTGTCGATCCTGGGCGGATAGTTAATGGCGTCCTGGTCCGTCTCACTCTTGCGCTGAATCAGTTGGTCCTCAACTTCTGTCAGCTTTTCCGAAAGAGCTTCGCTCGCCTCGTCAATCTTCTTGTCGAACCCTGCATCGAGAGCTCGGGTGGCAATCTCTGAGGCCTGATCACGCACTGCGCGGATCTTTCCTATCATGCTGTGAGACTCGCTAAGCAAACTCCCTATTGCCGTTCCGAGTTCGAACTGGGCCTCGAGATCTGCTTGTGTGGCCTCCCAGCGCGGATCTTTCCTGACCGAGAACTCCTGGGTCAGGACGGATTCCCCAGCTTTCAATCGGACCTTGAAACCGCCAGGGACAACAGGCGTGCCGTCGATTCGGCTCAGCGACATTATTGATCCTTTAACTGTTTCCGGTTTTGGATACTTGAAGTCCCAGACGAAACGGTTCATCCCCTCTTCGATCGGCAGTTTTTCCTTCTCGTCTTCTGTCTTGCTGGAGAAGCTGCGGATGAGCTCATCGTTCGGCGTCAGGATCTCCAAAGTTACTTCTGAATCGGGCGATGTATTCAGGAAATAGAAGATGAGAGTGCCTTGCGGACGCGTTTCGGGGGAGGAACCACTTGACCGAGACCTGCGCATCCTTGTTCGATAGGAAACGTCGGGGTTGAACAGGAAAACATCGGAAGATGCGACTTGTTCAGAGAGTTGATGCAGGGGAGTCAGGTCGTCCAGAATCCAGAAGGACCGGCCCTGAGTGGCAACGACGAGATCGTTGTCATGAACTGCCAAATCAGTTATTGGTGTGATGGGAAGATTCAGCTGCAGAGATTGCCAGTGCTTTCCATCATCGAAGGAAACGTACATCCCGAACTCTGTTCCAACATAAAGGAGCCCTTCACGAACGGGATCTTCTCTGACCACTCGTACGAACTGATCTTCCGGGATTCCATTCTTTCCGTTGGCCAATGATTCCCACGAGGCCCCGTAATCATCCGTCCGGAAAATGTAGGGGCGGAAGTCATTCTCCCGGTACTTGTAGACAGCCACATAGGCCCGTCCCCCCTGATAAGAAGATGGATCAATCATATTGACGGTACCCTCCTCCGGCATTTGAGGTGGCGTAACGTTCTTCCAGCTTTTTCCGTTATCTCGAGATATGTGAACCAGTCCGTCGTCACTCCCAGCCCAGAGAACCCCTGGCTCGACAGGGGATTCCTCGAAGGCAAATATCGTGGTGTAGAGTTCAACACCCGTGTGGTCATGTTGAATAGGGCCGCCAGGAATATCCTGGTACTTGTCATTGTTGGTGGTGAGGTCCGGACTGATGATCTCCCAACTTTGTCCACCGTCGGTGGAGCGATGGACATACTGAGATGTGTGATAGAGAACGTTAGGGTCATGGGGCGAGAACCGAATCGGAGCGTTCCATTGAAAGCGATACCTAATATCACGGGGAGCCACTCCATCGTGCATCTGGGGGTATGTCGTCACTTCTCGTATATGTCCTCTACTTCGGTCCAGCCGAGTGATCCTTCCGATGTAGTTGCCCGCAAAGATGATGTTGGGGTTTCTCGGGTCAACAGCGATATGCCCACTCTCCATACCGCCGGCATCGAACCAGTGTTGCTGGGGCGTCAGACCGCCCGGATCCTGACTGGGGACCGAAATCGTCGAATTGTCCTGTTGGGCACCGTAAACTCGATACGGAAACTGATTGTCCACCGTGACCCGGTAGAATTCTGCGGTAGGCTGGTTCAGCTGAGTTGACCACGAATCTCCGGAATTAAAGGTTACGTTGGCTCCGCCATCGTTACTGTTGATCCAGATTTGATTATTGTTCGGGTTGATCCACAGATCGTGATTGTCCCCGTGCGGAACTTTGACGCGTTCGAAGTTCTTCCCGCCATCAACTGATTTGTGAAAACCAGCGTTCAGTACGTATACCGTGTTCTCGTCGATCGGGTCTGCGAACACGTGGTTGTAGTACCAGGCGCGCGCCCGGATTTTATGCTCCCTGCTGATCTTCTTGAAAGTATCCCCACCGTCCTCAGACCTGAACAGCCCTCCTTTTTCTTCCTCGTCGCCCTCTTGAATGACCCAGACGCGGTCAGGTCTTGCCGGTGAGACGGCAACCCCGGTTCGGCCAAGTTTCCCTTCAGGCAGTCCCTTTTCAAGCCGCTCCCAGGTGTCTCCCGCGTCTGTTGATCGATAAACCCCTCCCTTCTCTCCGCCATCGATCAGGGTCCAGGGTTTGCGTTCGACCTGCCACATCCCCGCAAACAGGATTCTGGGATTCGTCGCGCTCATGGCCAGATCTGATGCGCCTGTTCGCTCATCGATGTACAAGAGCTTCTCCCAGCTTGTTCCACCGTCTTGGGATCGGAATATTCCTCTCTCAGGGTTCGGTCCAAAGACATTGCCAAGCACAGCCGCGTATACCAGATCCGGATTCGTTGGGTGAATCCGGACGCGGGCAACCTGACCGGCATTGGTCAGTCCAACATGCGTCCATGTCTTACCCGCGTCAGTGGACTGGTAGATACCGTCGCCGATCGAGACATTCCCGCGCGGGCAAGCTGAACCGGTACCGACGTACACAACATTGGGATCAGATTCCGAAACAGCTATGGCTCCGATTGAACCGACGTTGAAGTGATCATCAGAAACGTTCTTCCAGCTCTGACCGGCGTCCGTCGTCTTCCAGACGCCTCCTCCGGTTGCCCCCATGTAATAGGTGAAAATGTCATCGGGTATGCCGGTTACTGCGGTAACACGTCCTCCACGGAAGGGACCAATGTGGCGGTACTTCATTGCCTTGAAGAAAGCTTCATCGAAAACGATGTTAGGGTCCTCGTTCTCAGCGCTTGCTACAACAGAATTCAGGCAGAAAAGCAGTATTAACGAGAAAAGTCCGACGTTTCTAGATCTCTCCAGCAGACTAGCCATGTTTCAAATCCTCAAGATTAATTGTTCCAAACGCATCGGATTCTATCCAGTGCGGAATACCGGGACAAGGTGGAAGAGAAAGAAAAGATGATGATGGGTGGCCTAGGAAGCTTCGTCGATGTTAGGCCATTCTTCTCCCAAGCTGGTAGCTTTGCCTCGTAGCGCTGGCATCCCTGCCGGTAGCTGGGCTTCCAGCCCCAGATTGAGTTACTTCCAGCTTGTTGTCAGCAACAATCGCCAGGATGGCGACTTGCCGGCTGGAAGCCAGCGTTACGGTCTTCGTACTTGACAGTACGTATGAGAAAGCCGAAGGAGCGGAACGCCGCCAGGATGCACAGATCCGTCGCCGCAGTAGCCACTTTGTGAGAAAGGCGGGCTCCTGGAGCCGGATTGAACGGGATACGATCCTCATTGTGGATTTCCCTTCAAACTCGACTGTCTGACTCGTACTCTTTGGATGATGCAGGCATCTGCGGGAACTGCAATTACTCCCGATATTTCTCACGTGCAGTCTTCAGGAACTCCGTGACCGACGGGCTGACATAGTCAGGGAAAGTCCAGGGCAGCTCTTGGAAGCAGCCTTCCGTGTAAATGAGCGTGACTTCACAGAAGACCCCACGCCCTACAGAGATACGGTGAGCATAGTTCTTGACCGTGGAAAGGACTACCTGCCAACCATTAAGATACCCGGGGTCAACGTTGACTGTCCTTCTTCGATCGTCGCCTTCTCCAGTGGAAAAACGGCCCTCCAGTTCCTCGGCGAAGTGTTTGACCTCAACAATCTGATCTGCGGGCATTAGTCTTTCTAAAGACACGAGGTATTTCCACACCGGACGGCCCAATTCCACATCGTAGTAGGGGCTGAATTCACTGAAAGAATACATTGCAGAGCGTTCAGTCAAAGGCCCAAACTTGTTGGTGAGGACTTTCTCGACTCCTGTGTGAGCGCCTTTCCCTTTCCAGGCTATGGCAAAGAAGAATTTGGCCAGTGGGCTGGGTTTGAGGCGATCGGAAGAATAGGTCATTTCGCCTGCTCAGATCCATCGCTAGTCAGCATTTCGAGATCCCCTTCACTTAAGATCGAGATGCCGAGTTCGGATGCTTTCCTCAGTTTGCTCCCCGGATTCTCACCGGCCACGACAAAGTCGGTCTTTGAACTGACCGTGGAGGTCACTTTCCCGCCCAGTTTTTCGATGATTGCCTTAGCTTCGGCCCGGGTGAAGGCGGAAAGCGTCCCTGTTATCACGAAGGTCTTCCCGAGAAGGGTCTGTTGGCTTTGAGTCTTTTCTTCAAGCGAGAAGCGAAGTTCGGCTCGCTTCAAATCCTCCACAAGCGCCTGGTTTTCGTTCAGGGTGAAGTAGCTCTTGATGCTGCGGGCAATCTCTGGGCCAATTCCGTTTATCTGGAGGATGTCCTCCTCTGAAGCTGAGTGGAGCGCCTCAATACTCCCAAAGTGGTTTGCCAGAAGCCGAGCAACGGCCTCTCCGATGTGCCTTATCCCCAATGCGAAGAGGACCCGCGGCATTGGCTGGGCTTTGCTCTGCTCGAGGCTCTGCAGAAGGTTGAGAGTGGATTTTTCCTTGAACCCGGGCACTTGAGAGACCGCCTCTGCCGACAGTTGGTAGAGGTCGGCAGGCGATTTCACCATTTCGAGCTCCACAAGTTTCTCCAGAGTCTGAGGACCCAGGCCACGGATATCCATGGCACCCCGGCTCACGAAATGTTTTAGACTCTCCAGTCGTTGAGCAGGACACTGCCGGTTGGTGCAGTAGGCCATTGCCTCGTCTTCTTCGCGAAGCACAGGTGCACCACATACCGGACATTGTGAAGGATAGTGAAAGGGTTGTTCACGCCCGGTGCGTTTCTCCCTCACCGGACCCATCACTTGGGGGATGACGTCTCCCGCTCTTTTGATCGAGACTACATCGCCCTCTCTGATATCTTTCCTTTGGATGTCCTCTTCGTTATGGAGTGTGGCGGTACGAATGGTCACACCCCCCACCTCAACCGGTTCCAGTACCGCATAGGGGTTCAGGGCCCCGGTACGTCCAACGTTGATCCTGATCTCGACCAGCCGAGTCGTCGCCACCTGCCCCGGGAACTTATAGGCAATGGCCCACCTGGGATCTCGGCTAAGTATTCCGAGCCGTTTCTGATAATCGAGTCGATTCACTTTAATTACGACGCCGTCGATTTCGTAATCGAGCGTGTTTCGAAGCTCCTGCCATTCCCGGCAGTAGTCGATGACACTCTCCATGCTTTCATGGTGACGATAGGCGGTATTTACCGGGAAACCCCACTCGGTGAGCTGTTCGAGGATCTGAATCTGAGTGCTGATAGCTTTAGCGGGACCTTCAAGATGTCCAATCGAGTATCCGAAGAACGCCAAAGGCCGGGAAGCAGCAATACTTGGGTCCAGTTGGCGTAGGGTGCCTGCGGCGGCGTTACGAGGATTGGCGAAAGGGCTCTCTTCGTCATGAAGTCGCTGTTCATTCAGCTTCTCAAACGCGAGGAGGGGCAGAAACGCTTCTCCTCTTACTTCGACAAGATCCGGTACATTTTGCGGACGGAGCCGCAAAGGGATCGACAGAATTGTCCTCAGGTTGCCGGTCACTTCTTCGCCAATCGTACCGTCACCTCGTGTCGCACCCCTCACTAACTCACCGTTTTGGTAGGTGAGGGCAACCGCCAGACCGTCGATCTTGAATTCGGTCACGTAGTCGATGTTTGTGACATCAAGCATATTGCTGATGCGGCGCTGAAACGCTTTCAATTCGTCTTCATCAAAAGCGTTTGACAAACTGAGCATGGGGGCGTGATGCTCCACTTTCTGGAAGCCGTCAAGCGGCTGGCCCCCCACTCGCTGAGTAGGAGAACTCGGTGAGGCAAACTCGGGATAGTCGGTCTCGAGCTGGACCAACTCGCGGAGCAGCCGGTCGTACTCTTCATCCGCAATCTCAGGGGCGTCTAGAACATGGTAGCGATAGTTATGGTGTTCGAGTTGTTCGCGAAGTTCTGCAATCCTGGCGGCTGTAACCTGCTTGGCGGAATCCACGAAAGTCGAATATAGCACAGTTGTCGGACCTGATATTTCCTGAGTCATGGGGATTCTGCTATGATTGGGCCGCTCATGAATGCGCAAGTTGTGAGTCGGATTTTGTTCACGGTTACGTTCCCGAATCTTGACGTTCGGCGCAGGCATGTTCCTGGTGTCAAGCTCCATTCCCTGGCCAAGAACCAGTTGTCTGATACGGATGTGATCGAGACAATTGAGCATCTGTTCCGATGTCGGATTTGCTTTGAGACCTACCGCAGCGTTCGGGAATATTACTTGAAAACCTGAGTAGTTAGGGGAGAGAGACGTTCGATGAGGATCGACCTTGGGGCCTTTCGCTTCCTGATCCTGGGCAAGTTCTGGAAAAGGCTCTGGAATGAAATAAACGACGATGACTGCTGGGGAATGGCCGCTCAGCTCAGCTACTACTTCTTGATGGCGTTCTTTCCGTTCTTGATTTTTCTGAGTGCTGTCATTGGATTCATTCCGGTTGGGCCCGATGTTCTGGACCGGTTTCTGGCCGAGTTCAACATCTTCATGCCGGACAAGACCCATGCTTTGGTGACCGGCATCGTGACTCCGTTGCTTCAGTCTCGGGCTGAAGGTTTGCTCACGTTTGGAATCCTGCTTTCCCTATGGTTTGGATCGCTTGCCTTCAACGGAATGATAAGTGTTTTGAACCAGGCTTACCGGGCCAGGGAGACCCGATCGTATTTCCATACCAGGAGTCTTGCAATCCTGGTCACGGTTATCGTTTCTCTGTTCCTTATTCTTTCAATGGTTTTGCTGTTCTTCGGGGACTGGCTGATCCGTGTGACCTTTGATTTGCCTTCAGTTCGATTTGGGTACAGCCTGATCCGGTGGCTTCTGATCTTCCTGCTCCTGAATATCGGTGTTCAGATAATGTATTACGCTTTGCCTGCAAAGCGTTTCCCATGGCGGCTTATTTCGCCTGGGGGTATTCTCGCAACGGCTGGATGGGTCGTGGGCACGCTGGCTTTCAGGTACTATGTGAACAACTTCGGGAACCCCCAGATGCTCTGGGGAGGCCTCGGCGCCCTGATCGTTCTAATGGTGTGGTTCTACATCCTCAGTTTCTGCCTATTGGTTGGGGGTGAGATCGACTCTGAGATTTTCAAGCTCAGGAAAGAGGGCGTCTGAGAGGCGGGGGTCGGTTATAGGTTATCCGTAATCGGTGATCGGGTTGGGCTTGACCCCTGGGGCTTGTGGCTTGGTATCTTCCCTCGTGCTCATAATCGTAATCGTTTAATCCCTTCGCGCCTTTGCGACCTTTGCGTGAAATGTATTTCCCTCACGCTAAGATCGCAAAGCGGTATTGGGCGTTTCCGTACCGACTTGACAACGCACCTCCGAGAAACGGGACAATCCTACCGGCATCCGGCATCCTCCTTCGTTCTCCGAGCTATGGAGGACAGGTCCGGCATCAATCCACTTAGATAAGCTGATTCTTCTTCTGAAACGCCCTGATGGAGTCTGTGTATTTCTGACCCGCTCCCGTGTTGAAGACGACGACAGAATCGTCGGGGCGAATCCACCCGCTTTCTCTCAACCGCCTGAATGCAGCCCAACAAGCCGCACCTTCGGGGCAATACAGCAACCCTTCTCCCTTTGCCAGTTCCTCGATTGCAGCATAAGTGTCTAAATCCGAGACGGCTACGGCCGTGCCACCACTCTGCCTGATCGCTTCTAGTATGAGGAAGTCACCTACTGCGCCGGGGACCCTGATGCCGGCGGCGAAGGTCTGAGGGTCTTTCCATGGTTCCGCGGTTGTTCGGTTCTCCTCAAACGCCCTCACCATCGGGGCGCAGCCTTCGGATTGTACGGCTACCATCCGAGGGCGATGTGGGCCGATCCATCCGAGGGTAGACATTTCCTCGAACGCTTTCCACATGCCAATGAGGCCTGTCCCTCCCCCGGTTGGATAGAAGATGACGTCCGGGAGTTTCCACCCTAACTGTTCGGCAATCTCGTATCCCATCGTTTTCTTACCCTCGATCCTGTACGGCTCTTTCAGCGTTGAGACGTCGAACCAATTCTCCTTTTCCTTCCTTCGAGCCATTGCTTTCGCTGCATCAGTGATCACACCCTCGACAAGGTGAACTTCGGTGGATAAGAACTCGGTCTCAACAACGTTTGCTTCGGGTGTGTCGTCGGGAATATAGACGTAGCTCTCCAGACCGGCTCGAGAGGCGTAAGCAGCCAGTGCTCCTCCTGCATTCCCGGCTGAAGGAATGCAAAGCTTCGTGGCTCCCAGCTTTCGAGCCATTGTCACCGCAGCAGAAAGCCCCCTTGCCTTGAATGAGCCTGTCGGATTCACCGATTCATCTTTGGTGAACAAGCTTCTGACGCCGTATTTTTTTTCAAGAAACGGCATCTCAAGAAGAGGAGTGAACCCTTCACCGAGTGATACGACATCGCTTTGCGTTTCGACGGGCATGACCTCCAAGTAGCGCCACATGCTTGCCACCCGACCTACCAGTAGATCTGTGGTAAAAACGCCGCGAAGTTCGTCGAGTCGATACCTGACGAGAAGGGGACTCTGACAGTCAGGGCACAAGTTGAGCAACTCTGTCTTCGGCCAGGATTGGCTACAGCGCGAGCATTCCAGATGAAGAACGTATGACATCCCATCTCCCTCTACAGTGCAGGCCCAAAAACCAGGACGGACTTACGCACTCGCGCAATCCGACTAATCTCCAGGTGTGCAAGTTGGTTTAGCCGGAAAAGCCATATTATACTGCTCGTTATTGACGTGCAGCAGAGACGAGAACATTAGGAAGAGATCGCCCGAAATCCCGGCTTCCTCCAGTACACTCCTGGGGACGGTGGATGTTGTCGGTTCGGATGGAGAAGGACGAAAGACGCCGTATTCGAGAACACTGCTCCGCCCCGTTTTCGGTGTGCTGTGTTGGTTTTGGTTTGGGTTCGTTCTTGTGGGCTGTGCGAAGGTAGGAGATCCACTGCCGCCAGTCGTCAGAATCCCTGACCCAGTGCGAAATCTCCAGTTGGTACAAGTTGGATCGGAGAGTATTGAGCTGGTCTTTCCTATCACCGATGACACCGTCCGTGAGGTGGAAGTGTTCCGAGAGTGCGCTGGTGAAATATCAGAGGAAAGTCGGGCTTTTGTTCGAGTCGAGGTAGCCGACCTTGCAGAGGGAGTTGAAGCGGGAACAAGAATCTTCCGGGATTCGATAAATGACGTGACAGGGCGCTGCAGCTATGCCGTTCGCTTGAAGGGTTCTCGCCGTCACTGGTCTGATTTGTCGGATCCAGTGTCCACCGATCACGTACCGGTAGCTCGAGCTCCTGTGAATCTCAGGGCTAAGGTGTTGGAAGACCGGATTGAGCTTACCTGGGATCCGCCGCGACAGAACCTTGATGGCTCCAAGCCGGCGAACCTTAGTGGATACCTGGTGAACTCCAGATTTTCATCTTCCGAGGCCCGGTACCTGGATAGGGACTTCAGGTTCGGGGAAGCTGTCACCTATTTTGTACAGTCCGTTTGCCGAGAAGGTAATCCTTTGGTTCTGAGCCTTCCCAGCGCTTCGCTGACAGTTGAGCCGAAAGACGTTTTTCCGCCGGAGGCGCCAGTTAAACTCATGGCAGTGGCGGTTGATGGTGCGGTTCAGCTGATCTGGGACGCTAACACTGAGTCGGACCTTGCCGGATATGCCGTCTATCGTCGCGTAACTGGTGGGAGTTTTGAGAGGGTCTCCCCACTGGTAACGGTGAATCGCTTTCTTGATGAGGCGGTCTCATCAGACACTCTTTTTCATTATGCGGTTTCCGCCCTCGACAGCGCGGAAAATGAAAGCCTGTACTCCGAAGTCGTGACCATAACTGTGAATCCTTAGCCCCCTGGAATTATGTTGGAGGTATGAATGAAACTTTTCCTGGACACTGCAGACATCGACGAAATCCGTGAGGGAGCTTCCCTGGGAGTCATTGACGGCGTGACGACGAATCCATCGCTCATTGCCAAGACGGGGAAGACACTGAAAGAAGTCGCGAGAGAGATCTGCGAGATAGTTGACGGTCCCTTGAGCTTAGAGGTCGTCTCAACTGAAGCAGCCGGCATGATAGAAGAAGCAAGGTCGCTCGCAGCCATACACAAGAACGTGGTTGTCAAGATCCCAATGATCCGGGAGGGGTTAAAGGCGCTCAATGTGATCTCTCAGGAAGGTATTCGAGTCAATGTAACTTTGGTCTTCAGCCCCTTACAGGCTCTGTTGGCAGCCAAGAACGGCGCTGCCTATGTGAGCCCGTTTGTGGGCCGGCTTGATGACATCGCAACCGATGGGATGAACCTCGTAGCGGAGATCATCGAAGTCTTCGATGCTTACGGTTTCGAGACTGAAGTCTTGGTTGCTTCGGTGCGTCATCCCATACACATCCTTCAGGCAGCTCAGCTTGGCGCGGACGTAGCGACTATACCTTTGAAGGTGCTCGAACAGATGCTGAAACATCCGTTGACAGATATTGGCCTGGAGAAGTTTCTGGCCGATTGGAGGAGCAGCCAGGGTTGAGCCCGGACTTTGGTCAAACGAAACGACCCTGGTGACAATCATCAAAATGGATATCGAAGAGAAACTCCGCGCATTAAAGGATAGACACAGCGAGGCTGAGCAAGCCGGCGGCTCCAAGCGTGTCCAGCGTCAACATGAAGCGGGAAAGAAGACAGCTCGGGAGCGCCTCGAGTTCCTGCTGGATGAGGGGTCCTTTGAGGAACTTGACAAGTTCGTAGTCCATCGCTGCCATGATTTCGGGATAGATTCACGAAAGATCCCGGGTGACGGTGTCATAACCGGGTACGGAAAGATCGATGGGCGGCTGGTGTACGTGTTTTCCCAGGATTTCACTGTGTTTGGCGGCAGTCTATCCGAGACGTATGCAGCCAAGATCTGCAAAATCATGGATCTGGCGATCAAAACCGGATCTCCGATTATCGGCCTCAACGACAGCGGTGGTGCACGGATTCAAGAAGGTGTTGTGAGCCTGGCTGGATATGCAGATATCTTTCTCAGGAATACGCTGGCGAGTGGAGTTGTGCCCCAGATCTCGGCTGTGCTGGGTCCATGTGCGGGTGGGGCTGTCTATTCCCCGGCAATTACCGACTTTGTGTACATGGTCCACAAGACGAGCTATATGTTCATCCCTGGGCCCGATGTGATCAGGACCGTGACACAAGAGGAGGTTTCCAAATCTGAACTCGGAGGGGCCACTGCCCACAGTTCCATTAGCGGAGTCGCGCATTTTGCTGCTGGAGACGAGGAGGAGTGCCTGCTCGGGATTCGGGAGTTGCTGTCCTTCCTGCCTTCCAACAATATGGAAGAACCGCCGGTCGAAGACACCACGGACCCTCCCGATCGGCTCAATCCGGAACTAAACAAGCTGATTCCGATAGAACCAGACCAACCGTACGATATTAGGAGACTGATACGATGCGTTGCGGACGATTCGCATTTCCTTGAGGTCCATGAGAACTACGCTCCGAACATTGTGGTCGGATTCGCTAGAAGGGCAGGCAGGTCCGTTGGGATCGTGGCTAACCAGCCGGCCCATCTGGCCGGGACTCTGGACATCAACTCCTCAGTCAAGGGTGCTCGCTTCATTCGATTTTGTGATGCTTTCAATATCCCACTCGTAATTTTCGAGGACGTGCCGGGATTTCTTCCGGGGGTCAGTCAGGAACACGGAGGGATCATTCGGCACGGTGCCAAGCTTTTGTATGCTTTTGCCGAGGCGACAGTCCCGAAGATCACCGTGATTACAAGAAAAGCTTACGGAGGCGCCTATTGTGTGATGGCCTCCAAGCACATTCGTGCGGATCTCAATTTCGCGTTCCCAACCGCGGAGATTGCGGTGATGGGCCCCGAAGCAGCTGTCGAGATCCTCTTCAGGAAGGAGTTGGCTGAAAGTCTTGAGCCCGAACAGTTCAAGAAGGAGAGGGTGGATGAATTCAGAGAGAAGTTTGCCAACCCTTACGTGGCCGCTGAGCGAGGATACATTGATGAGGTGATCGAGCCTCAGTTCACCAGGTTGAAGCTGATTCGAGCCCTTGAGTTGACGTCCCAGAAGCGAGACCGAAACCCTCCTCGGAAGCATGGGAATATACCGCTGTGAGAAGGATATTCTCAGGATCGAAACTGAGTGCCCTGGGTCTGGCCGATGTTTAAGAAGATCCTGGTCGCGAATCGTGGCGAAATCGCCGCCCGGATTATCCGGACTTGCCGAGACCTTGGCATCTCTCCAGTGGCGGTCTACTCCGATGCTGATCGTGAGGCATTGCACGTCAAGCTGGCTGACGAGGCCTTTCATATCGGAAAAGCACCCTCGCTGGAAAGCTACCTCCGAGCCGATAGGATTTTGGATGTCGCAAGAAATTCGGGATGTGAAGCAATTCACCCTGGTTACGGGTTCCTCGCTGAGAACGAAGATTTTGCCGGAGGTTGCGCCGACACAGGTCTGATCTTTATCGGCCCCCCCGCATCAGCCATCGCGCTCATGGGGAACAAAACAGCTAGTAGAAAAGCTGTCGAAACCGTAGGTGTCAGGGTTGTTCCGGGCAGTCCGGATGCAGTTGCATCTGTCGAAGAGGCGAGAGCCTGGGGCGAAAGAATCGGATTCCCGTTGCTGGTAAAAGCCAGCGCTGGGGGTGGGGGCAAGGGAATGAGGGTCGTCCGGAATGAAGGTGACCTGGAATCTGCATTCCGTGCCGCCTCCGGTGAGGCCCAGTCCTCATTTGGTGACAGTAGCGTCTATATTGAGCGCTATCTCGAGAAACCTCGCCATATTGAGATTCAAGTGCTTCTGGACCAGCAAGGGAACGGGATTCACTTAGGTGAACGGGAATGCTCGATACAGCGGCGCCACCAGAAGTTGGTTGAAGAGTGTCCTTCACCGGCGGTGGATGAGGAGTTTCGTGCAGAACTCGGAGCGGCTGCGCTAAAAGTTGCTCGGGCGGCCGGTTACTTCAACGCCGGCACAGTTGAGTTTCTGGTCGAAACACTGGAGTCTGGGGAGTTGGGATACTACTTCCTGGAAATGAACACGAGGCTGCAAGTTGAACACCCGGTAACCGAGCTTGTGACGGGGTTGGACCTGGTTCGTGAGCAGATCCTCATCGCGTCAGGCCGATCGATACGACAGGAATCTGATCAGAAATCTGGCCGGATAAGGCTTGAAGGCGCCGCAATCGAATGCAGGATCTATGCAGAAGATCCCAGCCGGAACTTCTTCCCATCCCCCGGGGTGGTGAGTACGCTATTCGAGCCCTCTGGCCCCGGAGTCAGGAATGATAGTGGCGTCTATGCAGGTTTTGAGATCCCCTTGGAATATGACCCTCTAATTTCAAAACTAATCACGTTTGGAAAGGATCGACCTGAAGCGATCTGTCGCATGAGGCGGGCGCTCTCTGAATACAAGATCGGTGGGGTAAGGACCACCATTCCCTTCTTCCAGCGACTACTCAGTCATCCCGAGTTTCTGGCTGGGAATCTGAGCACCCATTTCATTGAAGATTATGGATTAGTTTCCGACCAGAAGACCCCTGACAAGGAGGAACTGCCTGCCGTTGCTGGTGTTATCGACTACTTTCTCCGAAACAGGAAACCCAGTACTACCGCTTCAACGAGGAGCAGTGCCTGGAAAGACTATGGACGGAAGGACTGGTGGTGAAGCTAGGGATTCAGGGTTCGTCGGAAAACTTCAGAGCCGAGATTAGCGCGGAAAACTCTGATCTGGATGAGTTCTCTGTGACTCTTCATCGAGAATCTGGTCTCAAATCCTTCTCGGTTCGACTCCTGAGTCGATCGGGCGATCGCTACACGTTGGAAAGCCACGGTAAGATCGAGGATTTCTTGTTGCTGACCGATGGGGACAAGGTGCTCGTCACCCATGAGGATTGGGTTTGGCCTCTCGAAATCACGTCTTCAAAGAAACGCTCCTCAGGGGGAACAAAAGGTGTCGAGTTAGCCGGCCATATCATCTCCAGAGCGCAGATGCCGGGAAGAGTGGTGCAGGTCCTCAAGGAAACCGGGGACAAGGTCGAAGCGGGTGACGGTGTAGTGATCGTGGAAGCCATGAAGATGCAGAACGAAATCGTTTCCCCTAAGGCAGGTACCGTGATTCGGTGTGATGTGGTCGAAGGCAAGAGCGTCAACACCGGCGATATCCTCTTTGAGATTGAATGATTTAAACCACAAGGCACCAAGATCACCAAGAATGAGGGTTTCCTTGCCCTTGGTGTTCCTGGTGGTTTGATTTGTCCGGGTTGGGAAGCCTGGTTCTACGACGGCGAGAGGGCTGTCTTCTCCAGTTTCTGGAGGAGCGCTCCCACAAGGTATATCGATCCCGCTACAACCACTGTAGATGAGGAATCGAGAGCGGATGTGTAAGCTTCCCAGGGATCCTCGAACGGAACGCCCGCGGGACAGAGAGAGTGCAATTCTTCCAGAGCCGCGGCTCGGGGGGAGTCCACCCGTGTGAGGTGGATCCTGTCGAACTCCGGCTCGAGTTCACGGACAACGGAAGCGACTTCCTTATCCTTCATCATCCCCAGCACCAACGTACGCCGGCGCGGAGTGTGATCTCGAACAAAGCGGGCAAGAGAAGAAGCAGCCTGAGTGTTGTGTCCTCCATCGAGCAGAGTGAGTGGATTGCTGACGACTCGCTGCAAAACCGCCTTCGGTTCAGTTGTCTCGACTGCCTCCAGGAAGGCTGGGGAACCAATAGGAAGGTAAAGTCGAAGAACCCTGGCCGC
>JAUVSF010000632.1 GCA_030597245.1 Acidobacteriota bacterium | reverse complement strand
GTAATCGGTACCGTTGTGGACGGAGGGATTAACCACGAAGTCACGAATGCACGAGAAGAGTGATTGCTTTGTGTTTTAGTGATTTGGTGGTTAGACCCAATTCTCGGTTCCGCCCATTCGTCATTCGCACTTCCATGAGTTCCCAGTTCACCGCAAAGCACCCTCAGCGCGAACAACGAATTTCTTGGCCGTCAATTCCTTGACACCCATTGGGCCGAAGGCATGCAATTTGTCCGTACTGATCCCAATCTCTGCGCCGAGCCCGTACACGGCTCCGTCGGCAAGACGGGGACTGGCATTGACCATCACTGAAGACGAGTCCACCTCACGGGTAAAGCGTCGAGCCGCAGAGTAGCTCTGCGTTACGATTGCATCGGTGTGATTTGAACCGTAGGTTTCAATGTGGTCAATTGCCTCTTCAATTCCCGCTACAACACGTATGTTACATATGAGACCAAGGTACTCTGTGCGAAAGTCTTCGGCTGTAGCCTCCGAATCCACCGCGATCAGACCGGCAGTCCTGGAACACCCGTAAATCTTCACCCCCAGGCGCGAGAACTCACTGGCAATCTTAGGCAAGAATCCGGAAGCAATGCTCTCGTCTACCAGCAGCGTCTCCATCGAATTACATGTCGCAGGCCGCTGGACTTTTGCATTGACCGCAATTGCCAGAGCCATCTCAGGGTCGGCATCTGAGTGAATGTAGACGTGACAGATACCCTCGAAGTGCTTGATCACCGGGATTGTTGATTCTTCGACAACCCTTCGTATCAGCCCCTTTCCTCCACGCGGGATAATCACGTCGATCAGATCGGACTGTTTCAGCAGTGCACCCACGGCTTCCCGCTCGGTTGTCTCAATCATCTGCACGGCATTGCGATCAACGCCCGACGCCTCCAGAGCGTCCCTAATCAATGATGCAATCGCCAGATTCGATAATATAGCCTCACTTCCCCCTCTAAGAATAGTCGCATTCCCAGCCTTGAAACTCAGAGCAGAAGCATCGGCGGTGACATTGGGTCGAGACTCGTACACAATCCCGATGACCCCCAGTGGAATGCGGACTCGACCTACCTCTAAGCCCCCTGGGCGTCTCCACTGTGAGACAACCTCCCCCACCGGATCGGACATCCCGGCAATTTCTTCTATACCAGCCGCCATCCGGTCGAGCCGACCATCGGTCAATTCCAGCCTGTCCAGCAGAGCGTCTCCCAGTCCTTTAGCGCGTCCAGCTTCCAGGTCCTTCTGATTCGCGTCCTTGAGGTCATCTCTTCGATTCCTGATGCTCTCTGCCACGCGAACCAGAGCGGCAGCTTTAGTTTCGGACTCAAGCCTGGCAACTTGTCTGGCTGCAACCCTGGCTCGTTCACAGATACGTCTGACCTGCTCAGTAACCAAATCAGTGCCATTCCAGCTCATATCAGTTTCCTTCGTGAAAAAGCACCATGTCATCCCGGTGTATCACTTCGTAACTCTGGCGTTTTCCCAGAATTCGGGTGATTTCACTGGTCTTCATACCTTTAACAGAATCCAGTTCCCCTGAGGAGTACCGCACGAGTCCCCGCGCAATCTCAACCGTTGAACAACAGACACTCACCAAGTCTCCTGCTTCGAACTCCTGGTCAACCTTCACAACACCTGAAGGCAGCAGACTCTTCCCAGCCAGAAGCAGTGCCTCCTCAGCACCCCCGTCTATCTGAATCTTGGCTCCACCCCAACGCTTGCCCAAGGCCAACCAACGCTTCCGGGCGGGAATCCGCCTTGTATTAGCCTCGCACCACGTACCGACATCTTCACCATCCAGCACCTTGGTCAGGATTCCAGGAAGCCGGCCCGGACCGATGAAAGTCAGTATTCCGGTCCGAGTGGCAAGACGGACCGCCTCCAGCTTGCTCCTCATTCCCCCCAAGCTGAAAGTTCCGGAAGAAGGACTCTCATAACGTACTTGTGGTAAATCCCGGGAATGGCGGACAACTGGGACTCGCTGTGCTCCTTCTTCAGACGGGGGGCGATCGTACAATCCGTCAACATCGGTCAGCAGAACGAGGAGTTCGGCATCGACTTTAGCAGCGATCAGCGCGGACAGTTGGTCGTTATCGCCAAAAGTCAGTTCCTCGATTGCCACCGTATCGTTTTCATTCACGATCGGCAGGACGTTCCATTCCAAAAGGGTCTCGAAAGTGGTGCGTGTGTTCAAATATCTTTTCCGGTCATCCATGCTGTTCCGGGTTAGCAGGACCTGAGCGACCTTGATGCCGTGCCGTTTGAAAACACCCTTGTAATGGTGCATCAAACGGGACTGGCCAACTGCAGCCAACGCCTGCCGAGCATTGGTGTCAATAGGCGGTTCCTCGAATCCCAGGACATGCGCACCAGCACTCACCGATCCGGAGGAAACGAGTATCACATCGATACCACGGCTTCGGACCTGCCCAATCTGGACAGCAAGCTCCTCCATGAAATCGAGATTGAGCCCCTCCTGATCTCCGCGCAGGAGGTTCGTCCCAACCTTAACCACAATTCGCCTTAGATCAGCCAGTCGCTGGCCGACAAAATCAGCGTTCTTCACAGAGAATCATATCCACCTAGAATTTTCGTGGAGTCAGCTTAGCACACGAGGGCCTCTATTTGCTTTCATGGACAGACACGAGCCATCCGCGCTGTAGAGATTTCTGAGTCCGTTGAAGTACTCAGGACCAGTGACAAATGACAAGTGACAAATGCCGGACCTGTCGCGCCGTAGCTCGGAGAGCGAAGCCGGATGCCGGTAAAAATGCTGTTTTTTGGGGCTGACATTTTCTTGGTGTACTTGGTGCCTTGGTGGTAAATCTTCTTCTGCTGGAGTTACCGATCACCGATTACCGGCATTTGGATGTGGTCAAGACATAGGTAACACTTTAGGTTCAGGACATCGGTGACACTTTCTTGATTATCGATCATTGTGAGTCTTGCGGAAAGGGGCAACGGCGAAGCCGGAGGGTATCCCGAGCCCCGCCTCGCGGGGCGATATGTGCAGAGCCCAGGGCGAGTGCCCGACGAAGGAGGGCC
>JAUVSF010000614.1 GCA_030597245.1 Acidobacteriota bacterium | reverse complement strand
AAGTATGGTCTCCTCCCCGAACTGCTGCCTGAGAAGCTGCTTTCCTGGGGGAATGGCGTCCTGGGGCTAGGCACCTTTCTGGCCATCATCACTGGTACGGTCGCAGGTGGAGTGATGGCAGAGGGACTGGGGGAAATGCAGCAGTGGTCCGGCGGGATTCTGGTGGGGCTAGCCGTGTTCGGGCTCATCATGAGTCTGGGGATAACCCGGGTGTCAGCTGCGGACCCGTCACGCAAGTTTCGGCCAAACCTGTTCGGGGATCTCTTCTCGCAGATCAGAATCATTCGAAAAGACCGCGTTCTGTGGCTTGCCACGCTTGGGAACATTTACTTCTTCTTCCTGGCCGCACTTCTGCAGTTCAACATCCTCTTCTACGGGATTGAAGTCCTTCAGTTGGGGGAAACCAGGAACAGCCTTCTGATGGCAGCTATTGCAGTCGGAATCGGCCTGGGAAACCTGGCGGCAGGATATCTTTCCGGCAAGAAAATTGAGTATGGGTTGATCCCTCTGGGATCGCTGGGGCTGACCTGCTTTGGTTCCCTCCTTTACCTGGAAGGGCTGAGTTACAACCAGGTGGCAGTGCTGTTAGCCCTCTTGGGGTTTTTTGCGGGGTTTTTTATCGTCCCGATCAGTGCACTCATCCAACACCGGCCCCGTGACGACGAACGTGGAGGAGTGATAGCCGCCTCTAATCTGCTCTCCTTTGTCGGAATCTTTATTGCTTCGGCGGTTTATTTTGCCTTTGCCCGCCTCGGACTCGATCCCAAGGAGATATTCCTGGCGAGTGCGCTCCTGACAATCGGAGCCACCGTCTACATTATTATTCTTCTTCCAGATTCGCTGCTCAGATTTCTTCTCTGGCTGTTTACGCACACCCTGTACCGGATTCGGGTGGAAGGAAGGGACAACATCCCAGCCAAGGGAGGTGCGTTATTCGTGTGCAACCACCTTTCTTTTGCGGACGCGTTGCTACTGATCGCCTCAACGGACCGTTTCATCCGCTTTATCATGCATAGGAGCTACTACGATCATCCGCTGTTGAAGCCCTTTGCCCGGATCATGCGGGCAATTCCCATTTCCTCGCAACAGGGTCCCAAGGAGATGCTGCGTTCTCTTAACGAGGCTCGTGAGTCAATTCTGGGAGGTGACGTCGTCTGTATTTTCGCTGAGGGTCAGATGACGAGAATCGGCCGGCTACTGCCGTTCCAAAGAGGGTTCGAGCGCATTATGAAAGATGTGGATGCCCCCATCATTCCAGTGCATCTTGCAGGAGTATGGGGAAGCATTTTCAGTTATGAGCGGCGCCGGTTTTTTTGGAAGCTGCCTAAGCGACTGCTGGCACCGATAACGGTCAGCTACGGCTCGGCGCTGCCGGCGACTTCTTCTCCGGTGGAGGTCAGGCAGGCGGTACAGGTTCTTCATACGGAATCTTACCGTCATCACAGATCAACCATGAAACCTCTCCATCGGCAGTTCATTTCGTCCTGTCGAAGACATCCTCTGCGCTTCGCCATGGCTGATGGGCGAGTGCCCAAACTGCGCTTTTTCGGAGCTCTGACGCGTGCAGTGTTTCTTGCCAGGCGCCTAAGGCCGATCTGGTCGGACCAGGAAATGGTTGGGATCCTGCTTCCTCCTTCAGTGGGTGGCGCCCTGGTCAATCTTGCCGCCTTGCTTCTCGGGAAGGTCCCGGTGAATCTGAATTACGCAACATCCGATGAAGTTGTTTCCTCGTGTGCAGAACAGTGTCAACTGAAGACTGTTGTTACTTCTCGGGAGTTCCTGGAACATGTCAAGATCGAGGTTCCGACAGATCCCGTCTTCCTGGAAGAGGTTGCTGCAGATCCGAAGTCATCGGAGAGGGTAACCGCCCTAATCCTTGCATGGCTGACGCCGGTACGTGTCATGGAGAAGTTGCTGGGAGTTCAGAGAAAGAAGGACGTTAATGACCTCGCGACGGTAATCTTCTCCAGTGGAAGTACAGGAAACCCGAAAGGTGTGATGCTTTCCCATTACAACATCGGATCGAACATTGAACAGTTGGCCCAGACTTTCTCACTGGGCCCAGGGGATCGCGTGATGGGTGTGCTGCCTTTCTTTCACTCTTTTGGCTTTACGGGCACTTTGCTTTTGCCGGTGGTACTGGGCATCGGAGTCGTCTTCCACCCGAATCCCCTTGATGCACGTGTCGTGGGCGCACTGGTTATGGAATATGGGGCAACCTTCCTGTTGGCGACTCCGACTTTTCTACAGGGGTACATTCGTCGTTGTGGAGCTGAGCAGTTTGGGAGCCTCGACTTCGTGATGACGGGAGCTGAGAAATTGCACGAAAGGGTTGCCTTTGCATTCGAAGATAGATTTGGCATTAGGCCTTTGGGGTCTTACGGGTGTACTGAGTGTGCGCCGGCGGTGAGTGTGAACACCAAAGACTTCAGGGCCGCCGGCTTCCGACAGATTGGTGCCAAGAGGCAGACAATCGGCCACCCTCTTCCTGGAATCAGCACCAGGATTGTGGATCCTGATACAGGAGAGGAGTTGCCTGCTGGTGAGCCGGGCCTTTTGTTGGTGAAAGGGCCGAACGTAATGCTGGGCTATCTGGGCCAACCTGAGAAGACCCGTGAAGTCCTTAGGGATGGCTGGTATGTCACCGGTGACATTGCATCCCAGGATGAGGATGGATTCCTGAAGATCACAGATCGGCTCAGCCGCTTCAGCAAGATTGGCGGTGAGATGGTCCCCCATGTCAGGGTGGAGGAAGTCCTGCAAGACTTGGCGGGCGTGACTGAACAGTGTTTTGCTGTGGCCGGAGTTCCCGACGAGGCAAAGGGGGAACGGCTTGTCGTGTTGCACACTCTGTCCGAGGTCGATCTGAGGGAATGCCTGGAAAAGCTGCCTCAATCTGAGCTACCGAAGCTGTGGACACCTCGAGCCAATCATTTTCATCAGATCGCGGCAATCCCTTACCTTGGCACAGGCAAGCTCGATCTCAGGAAGGTTAAGGAGTTGGCGATGGAGTGGTCGGGGGAAGAGTCTTGAGTCTTGAGGTCTTGGGGGTCTCGAGTTCGCACATCGCACTTCGCACTTCAGACTTCTCACTTCAGACTTT
>JAUVSF010000468.1 GCA_030597245.1 Acidobacteriota bacterium | reverse complement strand
TCCAGGTTCGCTTGTTCACTCCGATCCGCTACGCCTAATGCCAATCGCGGTTCTTTCCGGACTTGAGCATAGAGACCGTAGTGATGCAGCAACGCTCCCGGTTTTCAGCAGAGAACCAGACTGTCCGAGGCTTCCCCTGTTTCCTTCTCCCGAATGGCCCCCGAGCAGGCGGGGCCGCAGTAATGGCTTGCAGGGGCGTCGAGAGTTAATCTTTTTATTCCAGGTTTGTTTGAAGAATGAACTCTGCGATTAGATGTTTCAGAATCAGTAACTCGTGTGCACGAACACTCGGAGCTTGCGCCCTTCTTCATCCAGAACTGCGAGCATGAAATCATCAAGGTCGCCTGCGCGCTCCTTGCAGGGGACCTTGACTGCGTTCAAGAGGTCGTCACCAGCTGTTTTGCACTGGTACATACCGCACTCATTGTCGAGGGGCAGTTGTTCCATCCAATTCTTGTAAAGCTCTTCCTCGGCGGGAAAGGTTTGGCCACCTCCTTCGGGCAACTGTTCGGCCAGGATCTCCTCAGTCCGGCGCAAAGCTTCCAGATACGATCTGATACCGGTGATCTTGTAAATGAACTCACGAGAAGGCGGCAACGGAACCCAGGTTTCCTCCTCTTCCGCACGCTTCATGTAATCCTGAAAGTCAGAGTGCGAGAACTGAAAGGTAGCTGATATCTTGAGCCCTTCCCTGCCGAACCATCCAGGAGTCTCAGGAGAACTGGTGATCTCAACAAGTTCTGCTGTCACAGGAATATCGAATTCGTTCCGGAGAACCCGCTCATCTGATATCCGACACGCGGTAGCACCAAACACGGAAACCAGAATCAGCAAAACTGACAACTGTACTCGCAGTTTATTCACCAAAATTGCTCCTGCGGTTGCGGAGTTCCTTTCCAGAGTATCAGTGGAAAACCAGCCTGTCCCTTTTTGCTCCTTCCACCCTGACTCAGGCTCGTTGAAGACTCGAATCGCGCTCTGATACCCGGATTACTCGTTTCAGTCTCATCACCATCGGCAACCCCAATTCGGGCCCTTCTTTCCCCGTTTCTCCAGATGAGAAAGACTCACTCTGATTGTTTACTGATCTGACCAGCCTTCCCTGTCTTCATCCTCGATATCAATAGACAGTGGGGCGAAGACAGACCTCTTAATTTCCGGATAGTCTACATCCCAGCCCTTGATCTGATGCCAGAGGATCCGATTCAGCCTTTCCGTCGGAGCAGCATCCGGAACATCGAAACGCATCTTCATCGAATCGAGGGCAGCTTTACGGGCTGGATCTTCCAGCTCTTCGAACGGCGGATTTAACTCGAAGAGCGACTGCTCAGGGGTCAGTGCGGCATATGTAGCAAAGTCAGGATCGTTCACAAAGCTCGCTCGCATATCATTAGCGATTAGATCGAAAAGGGACAAAGCAGGCAATCCCAGGATGAGTTCGATGGTCTTCAACATGCTGGGCTGTGAATAGAATGTCGAATCCACCCACCCTCGTCTCGAATAGGGACTTATAGCGAGAGCTACGGTGCGATGTCCGTCAACGTGGTCTACGCCATTTTGGGCGTCATCCTCCGTCACAAATATGGCCATCTTCTTCCAGAACGGGGTCCTCGTGAGGGCTTCCACTATCTTGCCCAAAGCCAAATCGTTGTCTGCCACCATTGCCTGAGGTGTCGATGTCCCTGGCCTTGTACCAAACGTGTGATCGCAGGGCAGCAGCATGATGACGAGATGCGGCATGGTCCCTTCTCTGGCCCAGCGTTTCACATCTTCCAAGAAAATCTGAGCCCTGACAACATCGGGTATGGAGTTTGTATAAGCAGGATAGTTCTTCGCCAATATGCTGTTGAGTGGTTTCAGTGGGGCTACTATGTTCCACTCACTAGTGAAATCATCTCCTTTTTTCCATCGCTCCAGGAGAGGCTCTCGCTGTTCAGGAGGCTGTGGCATTCTTCCGGCAAATTCGCCGTAAACCCTCACTGCTTTTCCCATCCTCTGAGCAGAGTCCCAAATAAACCCCCCTCGGGAATATGCAATAGGATCAGAGCCATCGAAGGGATAGCTGCGACCCTGGTAACCAGGCCAGAGACAATAATCGGTTTCGTTGGCCTGGGTGACCCACTGATGTCCGTCAGCACTGTTACCCCCTGTTGCATAGAAATTGTCCAACACTACAAACTGATCAGCCAGGCGATGATGATTGGGTGTTACATCCTGACCAAAAAGAACCAGAGAAGGGTCTCCGTTACCCTTCTTCAGGTCTCCGAATACTTGATCATAAGTGCGGTTTTCTTTGATGATGTAGACAACGTGTTCGATTAAAGAGGGGTCCCCGGAACGATGTGGGATCGCCTGGGGTTCTGGCTGTGCCCGATCTGGTTTCGGCCGTGCAAGGGGACCAATGGGAATGCGATTGTTCTCTGATACCGCGGTGGTGTAGCTGGCGAGCTGAGCTTTGTCGGGGATCGGAATGACGCTCACCGAGCCGCGGTAAGAATGAACGTAGCGCTGCCGCGGTTTTTCCAACCAGCCTGAGCCAATTCCCAACAGTGTGGAGACAGCCAGATATTGCCCATCGGGACTCAGAGCGAGATCGTTTGGATACCAGGCGGTCGGAATCAGGCCTTCTATTTGACCGCTCTCGGGCTCCAAAACAGCTATTGCATTGATTCCGCCGCACGCCACATAGAGCTTGGATCCATCTCCTGAAATGGCTAAGGCAGTCGGAGCAATTCCTCTTATTTCCTGCGGAAACGGCTGAAGAGAAATCGTTTTCACCAGTTCGGCTCGAGCCACGTCAATAACGGAAATTGTGTCCTCATTACCGTTGGCTACATAGACGCGGCCTTTGCCTTCGTCCAATACTATAGCGGTCGGATGAAGCCCAACTGAAATAGTGTGAGTCAGTTTTCCCGTCGCCAAGTCGAAACGCGTTACGCTGCCGGTGGACGCTATGCCCCTCTCATCGACAACTACGTCATCTGCTCCCTCCTTTGTCCCCGTAGTGAGAGTCATGTCACTCTCCAAAGGAATCCTGCCTCCCCAGTTGGTTACGAAGGCAAAGGAGCTTGCCGAATCAACCACGGCTCCGAAGGGGGCAATTCCTGTAGCCAGCTTCTGAACCAGCTGGTTTGTTTCCAAATCGATTACGGCCAACTGGTTATTGTATGTAAGAGGAACGAGGGCAAAACGTTCTCCTCGAGAATTTACTTCTCTCGCACCGGCCAGAGAGCCGGATATATGCTGCCCAAGGTTGTCTGCCAGAGTCAGGGCAGATTCGTGATCTAGTGCCAGTAGCCGAACCCGGCTTGAATCATCTTCAAGGCGAACAGCTGGAGCGACCAGAACCTTCCGGCTGAGAGAGTCATAGTGGACACCCTGCAATCCAGGATCCCCTTCCACAACAAACCTGCTCAGGACATGGTTGCGCCGCCAGTCCAACTGAGTTAACTGAGACACATCGCGTGCCCAATCGGAATCGGAAACGGGTCTGTGATCAGAGGGCGGCAGTGACCGTATAATCCAAGGGAGGCTGTGGAGCTCAAGCCCCGACGTCAGCACCCACATTTCCTCTGCAGACTCGCCAAAAGTCACCCCATAAACGCGACCATCAAAGACGGATTGAATGCCGGCTGGAGTGATGGCCTGCCTGGTTGTTACAACTCCAGGATCAGTCACCGCCGGAACTGGTTCTTGAGGCGTTTGAATTGCCCCAATCAAAAGAGTCAACAGACAATACGGCCATACGTGCATGAGATCACCACTTTCCTGTTGGATGTGAAGTCACGGAGAGAAGCTACCGAATGTGTCCGTATTCCACAAGTCTTCTTCAACGATTCGGTGCTTCATCAGGGAAGTGTTGTTGACTGTCTCCAGCAGCTCCGGAAAGTGGAATTCTACCTGGATTTCCTGCCGTTCCTTCTGTCTATCCCATCCGAGTTGATAAAATTACACTTGGTTTCAACCTCGGCCTTACAAAATCTACCTCCCTCAGGTCGCGCACAGCGGGGCCGGAAAAAGAAAGCTGTACACAACGATCCAGGTTCAGAATCTCCTCCGCTCGCGGAATGATATGCAGGTTATGTTCTTTGACCAGACCGGTGAACCGATGGAGAATTAGGGGAGGAAGTAGGGGACAGTCTAGAATGGCACTGACTTAAGGTGCTTTTCCATGGGTAGTGGGGGGTGAAATATCGTAGTGTAATGAGATTACGGATTATGCGAATAAAGACTCCGTTATTGCCTGGATTTCATTTTCAGACACTTCGGCGGAAACCCCGGTCTGTACTGCATGTTCTGGCCGGGAAACTA
>JAUVSF010000717.1 GCA_030597245.1 Acidobacteriota bacterium | reverse complement strand
CTAATGCGGCCTGCCCACGGCCAAAGCAACTCGTAGGAGATTGGGCGACTCCTGCCCGAGCGAGGAACCTATAATACCAGTATTCTCAGTGCCTCAACTGACTGCTACCCTCACAAATGCCAGAAGCCCGCGATAACTTACGACCGACGCCGCCGATCATTACGTTTCTTGAGTTATCGCACGAGGTGTGACATGCCGCCGCCGCGACTCTTCATCACACCACCAACCAAGTCCAGAATACCACATGAGCCTTCAAAAGTCAAGGCTTTTACATGAACCGGGGCCAATATTTGAGGTTTAGCGAAACTCTCCCAGGCCTGTCAACCTCTGCGACCGAGAGGAAGTAGTTTTCGGACTAATGACGGGCTCGGCCTCTGCGGGGCTTGCGGGGAGCCCGGCCGCCTTCGACCGACGCCGCGGCGCAAAAACCTTGACTGGATTGAGTTGTCCGCTAACATGATGCCGCGTCAGCACCAAAAAGATGCAGCCCAACATGATGGCCCTAAGGAGCGACAGGCAATGGACAAAGCGAACAGAATCCGTCTGGAACATATTGCAATCAATGTCGAAGACCCAGCGGCTATGGCCGGGTGGTACAGCGAGAATCTTCGAATGGAGATAATTAGAAAGGGGCCGCCCCCGATCAACGTGCGTTTCATCTGCGATGAGCAAGAGAATATGATGCTGGAGCTTTATACGAATCCGCCCGACGCTGTGCCTGATTATCGATCCATGAATCCACTTGTGTTTCATATTTGCTTTATGGTCGACGATGTGGACCAAATCTGCCGCGAACTGGTTGCCGCCGGCGCGACGCTCGTTGGTGAGGTCTCGACAACCGAAGCCGGCGATGAAATCGCAATGCTGCGCGACCCGTGGGGTATTCCCATCCAGTTTCTCAAGCGAGCCGAGCCAATGCTCTCACACGGATACTGAGCCGGCACTTGCAGGTGGATGAGTGCATCGCAAGTAAGTATCGGGCGGATTCCCGCATCAGCGAGAACCCGCCCGGTGATTTTGCCTATTCTTCTTCTTCTTCTTCGAGATCGATAGTCGTCGCGCTGGCATCCAATTGCTCACGGATCTTTTCCAGTTTTTCTAGCGGGGCCACGTTCTCCGGGATGTCAGTAGCGCCTTCGGCCACCACATGCGGCGTTATGAACACGAGCAGTTCGCGGTTTGACCGATCGACTGTGTTGTGTCTGAATAGACCTCCAATCAAGGGTAGATCGCCAAGCAACGGAATCTTTACCTCGATAGTGCTGTCTTTCTGGAACAGGATTCCGCCGAGCATGAGAGTTTGTCCGTCCTGGACTATCATATTGGTCGTGGTCTTCATCTTATTCTGGACGGGCTGAAGGTTCACAATGTCGGCCATGAGCGAAGATAGCTCGACACCGATAACCATATCGACGCTGTCTTCGGGGGTGATGCTCGGCCGGACCGCCACTTCCATGCCTATCGGTCTGTATTCGATGTTCGCCTGGCTGACTCCCGTTCCCGTTAGCGTGGAGCCTGCTGAGAATGCGACTACCTGGCCCTTAAAGAATCGCGCTTCTTCATTGTCCTTGGTCCAGATTGTCTGTTGGTTGAGAATCTTGGCATTGGTAGTCTTCATGAGGAAGTCAATCAGGGCGTATATGTCTGTCCCGACTTGAAGAATTGTCCCTGATGAGCCTCCCGGGTTAGCCGGTCCAGTAATGGGCGATACGATAGTGGAGGCAGAACCGTGAGTCCCCAGATGTGTGAGATTACCCAGTGCGGTGATCGCATTCTCGCCCAGTGTGCCGAACGCAGCGGGGTTGGTAGCCAGCTCGACGCCGAGAGAAGTCATCTTGCTATGTTCGAGCTCCACAATTACCGCCTCGATGATCACCTGTTTGCCCGGTACATCCAGTAGATTGATCAACGCCCTTATGTTCGTCATGAACTCAGGCGGTGAGAGGACCATGATCGACTTGGTATGCGGCTCCGGTACGAAGCGGATTCTCCCGATAACGTTGCTTATGGGCATCTCCGTGTTAAGCCCGCTGCGAGCGCCGGAGCCGGACCACGGCGGCGTGTACCTGTCCTGCTCCGTCGTGTTATTGCTTGTGTTGCCGCCCGTCTGGGTTTCAGTGTCCATCTCCGACTCTTCGCTCAATCCTTCGTCGGTCAGTCTGATAGTCGCCTGCTGGCCCGCTTCGACGAACAATGCATTCAGACGCTCGGAGAGGTCTTCCGGGTCCGCGTACTTCAACTCGATAAGCTCCGGCACCTCCGCCATTTCCTCGCTGTCCAGCTCGTTTGCCAACTCCTCACTCCCTTCGTGCGCCCCGGCGCCGTTGCTTATGCCGCTGATCTTCTTGGTCCTCG
>JAUVSF010000084.1 GCA_030597245.1 Acidobacteriota bacterium | reverse complement strand
GGGTGGAAGCGGTTCGAAAGCTGCGAGAGTAGTTCGGTGATGAGATCCTGATACGCGGGAACTGCTCGAGTTGTTCTCCGATACCCCACGCTTCGTCCTGAATTCGGGCTGTGCCATCCCCGCGAGTACTCCGGAAGAAAACATCAAGACGCTCATCCGCGTTGCGCGGGAATACTAGGAGCTGGTAAACGACGAATGTCGAACGACGAACGCCGAACGGGCCCTTCGCAGGCAGCATCGGTTCCCCTTCGTCGCGAGCTTTGTCGTGGACCTTGTCGATTCGTCCACCGGAGTTTCGACAAAGTTCGCGATTACGTTCACGACAAAGTTGGGAAGGCTTCATTACCTACTGGGGTCCACCGATTACCGATCACCGATTACCGATTACCGTTCCCCAGCCCCCAGTTACCGCCTCGTACATTGCGACAACGTTTTCGGGGGGAACATCGGCCAGGAGGTTGTGAACCTGCTGGAAGACAAAGCCTCCACCCTGCTCCCACACTCTCACCTGCTCCCTGACATGGTCTTTGACCTGCTCGGGCGTTCCGCGAGGCAGCATCTGGTGAGTGTCACAACCGCCTCCCCAGAAAGTGAGCCGCTCCCCGAAATCCGCTTTCAGGCCCGCAGGGTCCATTCCTCTGCAGGAGATCTGTACCGGATTGATGGCATCCAAACCGGCTTCGATCAAGTCGGGAAGCAGCGGCCGCACACCCCCGCAGCAGTGAAGCATGACTTTGACTTCGGCCAGTTCCTTGGCCCTGTTCCAAAGCAGTGAATGCCTGGGCTTGAAGAACTCCCGGTACATTTCCGGCGATATCTGAGGGCCGGTCTGCATACCAAGATCGTCTCCAAAAACGATGATGTCGATAGAATCACCCACCAGGCTCAGGTAGCGCTCCAGCTTGAACAGATGTACTTCCATTAACCGGTCCAGGAAGGCGTGAGCACGGTCCGGTTCGCCTGCAAGCAGCAGAAAAAAGCCGTCGTTCCGATAAAGGAACTGCCCCGTTTCCAGTAGATTACCTCCAAAGAGTCCCAGAATCGCCTTATCAGACCGGTTTCTCAGCGCCTGCGCGCCGTCCTTTAATTCCCAGTCGGAAACCGGACCCGGGGGGCCGGCCACCGCCGTCCACATCGCGTCATCGAAAGCAGCTTCAATGGCATTCAGGTCTTCCTCACCGTCCCAGAAGGGGTAGTAGGTTTGCTCGAAGTAGAGTGCTCCATCGGGCATGATCGCGATCTCCCGCCCGCTCTTTGCTCGCAGTACCCACCGCTCCTCTTCCCTTTCCGGCACAAACCAGGCAGGAACCAAGCAAGGTGTTCCATCCGGAAGAACCCATCCAGACCAATCCTCTTCCTCGAGAGCAAAACCTCGACCCAGCTCGACCGTATCGACTCCGAAGATTTCAAGGACGTCTTCGTCCACGATTGCCAACTGCTGGATCAGGTCATAAACACGGACCGGTTTCGGCGGCAGTCCCAAAAAGGAACGAAGCTGCGGGTAAAGAATCGCGGAAATACCCGATGACCTGTGACCTGAGAGATCAACTGGAATTCTGTCAGGTTCTTCATGGTTGAGTGCAGCCAGAACTCTCTCCCGCGACGTCATCACATTAGGGTCAGTTATTTGGTTGGATCGAGTCAAGGGAGTTCGCGTCTGAACCCAAGGCAAAACAAGCCTCTGAAAGGGCGCGGTAATTCCAAGACGTCCCCAGGAGCGCTATTTGCGGGGAAACAAGCGCGACAGTGCCACCGCCGCCCAAGGGCCACACTCTGGACGCAATCCGTCCAGAATACGGCTTCAATGCCGCCAAGCAACGTATCCGAGGTAACCAGGGCCCCGGTGACAACACGGAGTCCCATGCTATGTAGAAACCGGAGTCAAGAATTGTTTCATTGAATCCTTTACCTGACGCCGGGAAAAGCCTAGAATCAAAGACATACTACCAGTATTTTTCTCCGAAAGAACCCGTCCTGTGACGGATATCACTGGTGCTGGTGGTATCCCTGTTTTACGCTTGGTTCTCACCGGGGCAGGGCTAGTCTGGAAGCGCAAACGACCTCCGCACTTCCTTTCCTCTCGGCTCTGCCCCGGCGTTAGCAGGGCTCAGCGCAACTCTCCTCCGACTCAACCTTTCGGCTTGATATTAAGTCTATAAATCTGCTCTGACTTTCCTGTCTGTCTTGGTGATCCTTGGTGCCCCTGGTGTCTTGGTGGTGAGTCTTTGAATCTCCCGGCTGGTATTCCAGTTCTGGTATGCTTCTCTCCCCTATGAACACACGGAGAGTTCTCGGATTCCTGGCTCGAGTGTTTCGCCCTCATTCGGAGCTTGCCCTCGACTTCACTTGGGAGCAACTTCTGCGCAATGTGGACACCACTGTGAAGAACCGGACCTACGATCACGTAGAAAGTGAACTGGACAAGGCTATGAACTGGCTGGAAGAGACCAGGCAACATCACCCTAACTACACGGAAAAGCTGTGCAGGCTGGCCGGACTTTATCAATCCCTGGCCGGAGACAACTCAGCCACGGAAGAGATCCTTCGAAAAGCAGTTGGGGCGGCCGAAGATAATGAGTCTCCTACCAGCTTGAAGCTCGCCGTACCTCTCAACTCCCTGGGTTTACTCCTGCTTCAGCAGCGGAGATACCAGGAGGCAGAACTCCTGTTTCAGCGGCTATTGACGATTGTTGAGAGTACACTGGGAAGAGAACACATTGAGGTTGCAACGGCTCTTGAGAACCTGGCTGCGGTCCAGCGACAGACAGGCCGAACCGACGAAGCCTCGAGGACGCGTGCTCGCGCCGTCCAGATCCGGAATGAAGCAGGCAAGAGAAACTCAAACCAGGGAACAGCCCATGACACGCAGACAGCTTGATACGCCTCCCCACTTTGTACCGGAAAAAGTGGGAAAAGTGTGGCGAGTGGACTATCAGGAGATCGCGGCGGCGGCAATCTCCTGGAAAACCAAGCACTTGCTGAACCCTTCGTACCGGGACAAGCCCAAAGTCTGCTTGTTGGGCGTCGATCTTCAGAACACGTTTTGTATACCCCAGTTTGAGCTCTTCGTTGCCGGTCGTTCAGGGCTTGCTGCCGTGGAGGACAACCAGCGGCTCTGCAGGTTTATCTACAGAAACCTGGAGTGGATCACACAGTTCGTAGTCACAATGGATTCCCACCAGACTTACCAGATCTTCCATCCGACGTTTCTGGAAGACTCAGCCGGCCAAAACCCCGAACCGTTCTCCTCTGTATCCAACGAGGATGTAGTAACCGGCCGATGGCGGGTACGCCGTGAGACATGTGAGGCTCTTGGGGTTTCGACTAGTTGGGCACAGGAGTACATTCGAGCGTACAGCAGGAAGCTGAAGGAGCACGGGAAATACGAATGGACAGTCTGGCCGTATCACGCCATGCTCGGCGGGATTGGTCATGCTCTCGTCTCGGCCCTCGATGAGGCAATTTTCTTTCACAGCATTGCGCGTACCAGCATGCCGAGCATCCATCTGAAAGGGCGCAACCCCTGGACCGAGCACTACTCGGCTCTGGGACCCGAGGTTCCGGAACCGGAAGATGGCCGGCCCGCGACACAAAACACTGCCGCTCTGTTAGATGAATTGCTCCAGTTTGACAAAGTACTTATCGCAGGACAGGCCAAGAGCCATTGCGTTGCCTGGACGGTTGAGGACGTGCTTTTGGAAATTGGAAATCGCGGAAATGAAATAGTCGATAAGTTCTATCTTTTGGAGGACTGCACCTCTCCTGTGGTTGTTCCGGGGGTTACAGATTTCACGGAGCAGGCAAACGCCAGATTTGAGAAGTTCCGCCGCGCCGGGATGCATGTCGTTCGCAGTACTGAACCGATCTCCGAATGGCTCGAAACCGGCGGGTAGATTCCCTATCCCGGCCCCGATAAAGCAAACCACTAAAGCACAAAATCACTAAGATTCCTTTGTGCCTTCGTGCTTTTGTGGTTAGGTTCCAGATTTCCCAAGTCGTTCGACATTCGCTTCGAGACCTCAAGACTCAAGACCCAAGACCCAAGACCATTTGAGCCCCCAAGACCATCCCTAGACAACTACAAACTGAAGGTGGAGAATCCCCTCTGATGAAAAACTACGAAAAGCTGATAGTCGGTGCGTTGATCTGTCTTCTTTTCTTCCTGTGGCCGGCTGCAGCAGAAGAAGCCTCCGGGAACTCCCCAGCTTCTGTCGCGGATTCGTACCGCGATGCCGCCAACCGGATTATCGAAGCGGCCATGATGGACCGAGGCGCCTGGGAAAAGCTGGAATACCTGTGTGACCGCATCGGACACCGACTCAGTGGCTCGCCACAGCTCGAGAGAGCGATTGAGTGGGCAGCCTCGGAGATGAGGAAGGACGGCCTCCAGAACGTGAAGACACCTCCCGTTCAGGTCGAACGCTGGGTTCGCGGCGATGAATCGGCCGAGATCCTCTCGCCGATCAGGAAGAAGCTCCACATGCTGGGACTTGGCCGCAGCGTCGGCACACCAGCTGAAGGAATCCGCGGCGAAGTCGTTGTGGTCAGAAACTTTGATGAGTTGGCCGGATTGGGCCGGGATGGAGTGGCAGGTAAGATCGTTGTTTACAACGTCGTTTACGAAGGTTATGGAAAAACCGTGAAATACCGCTCATCTGGGGCCTCGAAAGCTGCGAAGCTGGGAGCTTCAGCGGCCCTGCTCAGGTCGGTAACGCCTGTCAGCCTCCAAACTCCCCACACGGGCGCCACGCGCTACTCCGAAGGGGTGGAACGGATTCCTTTTGCAGCAATTTCCATCGAAGACGCCAAACTACTGCAGCGACTCACTCACGCCGGCAAACGGGTCGAGATTCAATTGAACATGGACGCGCATACCTTTCCCCCGACAACTTCGGCTAACGTGATTGGAGAAGTCGTGGGCTGGGAGAAGCCGGACGAGGTCGTTGTCATCGGCGGCCACATTGACTCATGGGATGTAGGCCAGGGAGCGCATGACGATGGAGGCGGTGTGGTCGTCGCGATGCAGGCAGCAAAACTCCTCCTGGACCTTGGACTGAAGCCAAGACGCACTGTGAGAGTTGTGCTTTGGACAAACGAGGAAAATGGGCTGGCTGGAGGACGAGCCTATCGCGAGTGGATTGGCGACGAAATCGTCCGACACAAAGCGGCAATCGAAATGGATTCCGGGGCCGAGAAGCCTGTGGGCTTTGGCCTGGGAATCCGTAGGGATGACTTGACGCAGCACGATGCCGACCAGGCATTTGCGCTGGTCTCTGCGATTGGAGATCTGCTGAGCCCAGTCGAGGCTGCCGAAGTCGTCAAAGGCGGAGGCGGTGCAGACATCAGCCCTCTGATGCGAGAAGGCGTACCGGGTCTTGGCCTGAGAACCGTGGGCAAGCACTATTTCGACTGGCACCACACGGAAGCCGACACGATTGACAAGGTAAACCCCGAAGATCTAAGGACGGCCCTTGCTGCGATGACGGTGATGGCTTACGTTCTCGCGGATATGCCTGGAGATCTACTTCCACCTGCAACCTTGCCGTGAACTTCGTCGCGAACTTTGTCGAAAACCTGGTGGTACGCACCGATAAAGCTCACGACAAGGCTTACGACAAAGAGGATGGCTCCGGACTTCGCAGTAGCAGGTTCCCCCTCAACAACGTGGCAAAGCTACCTGCGCTCCGCAAAGAAACTGCGAAGGACTTCTCGGCAAGGTTCATCGAGGACACCTCCGATCACTTCAACGGTATGGTTGAAGAGACCCGGTGAAAACAGATTCACCTTACTCCCGGCGGCGCCGCTTTTCTCATCCCAGGCCCCAAAGATCACTTTCGAAACGCGCGCCCAACCGAGGGCCCCAGCGCACATTGCACAGGGCTCCAGGGTGATGAAGACGCTCACTTCGTTCAGACGGTAATTCTGGAGTACTCGGCCCGCCGTTCGTAAGGCGAGAATCTCTGCGTGCCCGGTTGGGTCACTTAGTTGAATGCAGCGATTGTGATCCCTCGAAATCACCTCGTCCCCCAAGACAACCACTGCCCCAACCGGCACCTCACCCTCTGAGGCGGCCTGCCTGGCTTCCCGCAAAGCGACTTCCATCCATTTGTCCGGTGCCGAATCGGAAGGCTGCTCAGAAACTGTCATCGTAGACTACATTGCCTCCTTGATCTCGGATTATAACTCAACCGTTGATATTACTGAGTTTACGGGATTTAACTCCGTACCAACCTGTACCAAGCCGTATCATACACGTCACCGACGTCACGAGGGAGTCAATGTTCCCGACTATCCTCCTTATCGCTTTTAGCCGGCGGTGCATCAGTGGAAGTTCTCCACCAGCACGGAGTAAGAACGGTCTACCATTTAGACCGCTTTAATAGTCCGCTCAATACTCAAACTTGCCGTTTGAATAATCGGGTCGAATCGGTGAGATCGACTGGTAATTTCCCCATTAATTACCCCTTAGGTGTTAAATTACACTGTTCTTGTGATACAGTATTAATAGGTACTACCTGGTAATACTGAGGACATCACTATGGCTACATCGGTAAAACTTGATGATGAGCTGAAAAGTCGTATTCAGCACCTTGCAGACGCACGACATCGTTCGGCTCACTGGATCATGTGCAAAGCGATTCGTGACTATGTCGAGCGTGAAGAAGCGAGAGAGAGCTTTAAACAGGAAGCCCTCGCTTCCTGGGCTGCGTATCAGGAAACAGGGCAGCATTTGACCGGTCAGGAAGCACGCGATTGGCTCAATACCTGGGGCACAGGTAAAGAAACGGAAATTCCTGAGTGCCACGAGTAATTATCACACAGGGTGCAGCTGAAGGACTGGAGCGTTGCAGGCTGCTCCTGGTGGTAAAACCTCCTCCGGCAGCAAGAAGAGCAGGTCAGGCCATAGAGCGGCAATTCACACTATTAGAAACAAATCCAGATATTGGTCGGCCTCTTGATGATCTTCCAGAACTCCGCGAGTTAGTCGTCGCATTTGGAGAGTCTGGTTATGTTGCTCTCTATCGCCACGATTTAGACACCAACACAGTATATATCCTCGCCTTCCGGCATCAGAAAGAAGCGGGTTATTATTAATATCGGTGGAAATAGACTGGCCGCAAAAAGCGAATTCCTATATCCGCAGCTTCAGACTCTTCAAGGCTTCCAACAGTGGAGAGGAAAGATCAATCCGTCGGGTCGAGCTCGTCTTGGTGGGCTGTTCCCTTCCCCACACCCGTTGGCGACGCACCAATCAGAAATTGTCATCGTAGACTACATTGCCCCCTTGTTCTCGGAGCATTTGACATAAAGGACAATCATCTTCGAATAACTCGTTAGGATCAAACTCCGCCACCCGTCTCGTGACTTCTTCAGGTGTCGGACTGTCCAGATGAATCAGGTTGAATTGCCCTACCCGACTGATAACAGCATCGGGGCCAAACACTTCTCTGAGTTCCTCTTCAGATTCAAAATTGTCACTACGGCTCAAGATCGTCCACGGTTCAGGCATTGAAAACCTCCTTCAAGAATTGTTTTGTCAATACCTAAAACGCACGACTTGAGAAAAGTGCGAAGATCTTCCGGAAACGAGACAGGGGTGGAGCTCTTTAGACGCTATTCAACCGGATAATTCAAACCAATAAGACTGAGTTTGGAGTGCGGCAGCCCTAGCGCGAGCTGACGCTTTTGTTAATTGTACACTTGAGCTTCCTGAAGGAAAGCGTCAGCTAGGGCTGCCGCACTCCAAATCTAGACCTCTGATTCTCTGATCTTTGTGTCTTTGTGGTGGGTTTATGAATGGTCCCGGCCAAGAAGGTGGACGTGCAACAAACCACGTGCTTCAGGGCAAAAAAAAGGGACAGGCTCAACTGAACCTGTCCCACATTGTCAAACTGCCGGAGCCTTAAACTTGAAAGGACTCTCCGCAGCCACAAGTACTTTTTACATTTGGATTGTTAAACTTGAATCCCGCTCCCTGAACGGTTTCAACGAAGTCGATCTCGGTTCCCTCCAGGTAAGCCATACTCTGCTGGTCTACAAAGACCTTGAAGCCGTTAACTTGAACCACCTGATCTCCCTCGGAGCTCTCGCGTTCCAGACTCAGTGCATACTGGAAACCGGAGCATCCTCCACCTGCCACAGAAACTCGGATTCCACCGTACTCTTCGGGTGTGTCCTGAGAACCAATGAACTCTTTAACCTTGTCTATCGCTTTGTCAGTTAGTGTTAGCATATGTTGTCATTCTCTCCCTGCCAATCTGAGATGCTCTATCTTCAACGCAGGTTTCAAACGAAATTCGCTCAACCGCCAATGTAGGACATGCTTCTGGAAGGAGGCACGAAATCTGACTCCCCTATCCGATGCCCCTCTTCCTTCTTTAAAACGGTCGAAATCAGGAACTTCTTCAGCTCTTCATCGGTAGCTCCAGCCCTCATTCGGTCCCGGACATCATATTCAACAAGCGAAAACAGGCAGGTTCTGATTTTCCCGTCAGCGGTGAGGCGAACTCGGCTGCAGTTTCCACAGAACGGCTCTGAAACCGGTAGAATCAATCCAATCCGGCCGGCTCCGCCCGAAATTTCAAATTTCTGAGCCGTTTCACTTGCATCCTCCCTGGCAACCGGTGTGAGATCGAATTCCGGCTTCAGCGTCTGCAAGATCTCACTCCCGGTCACTACCCTTTCGCGAGTCCACTTTTCTTCTTCGTCGATCGGCATGAACTCGATGAACCTGACTTCCAGATCCCAATCGGAGGCAAATCTCGCAAAATCAGTAATCTCATCGTCGTTCACACCTCGAATGAGCACACAGTTGACTTTAACCGGGTCCAGCTTCAGTTCCTTCGCCGTCTCAATGCTCCTGAGGACGTCGTCATAATCAGCGTATCCGGTGATCTCCCGAAATCGATCCTGCCTCAGCGAGTCCAACGAAATCGTGACTCGCGTCAAACCCGCGTTCTTGAATCTGTTAGCCCGATCATAGAAGTTGAAGCCGTTTGTCGTCAGGGCCAAATCTTCCAGGCCCTTGAGTGCCGACAATTTGCCTACCAGGCGTTCCAGGTTCCGCCGCAGCAGAGGCTCTCCACCAGTCAACCGAATCTTTGTAACCCCCAGGTCAAGAAATATCCCGGCCAGCCGTTCTATCTCTTCATAAGTCAGGAGACTTTCCCGCTTCGCAAAATGAACGCCATGTGGCGTTCTGCAGTAGGAGCATTTGAAGTTGCACCGATCTGTGACGGAAACCCGTAGATCAGTGATCTGTCGGTCAAAGCGATCTTTCAGCAAAACTGGATCTATCTTAGGAGACAAGGCGGGAGGCATGCAAATAAGGGATGACGAAGAAGCTAGGCCTGAGACGTAGGAAATGAGTCTTGGGTCTTGAGTCTTGAGGCTTGAGACCTGAGACCTGAGGGTCTGTTGCTCAAACCGAAAAGCGGAAGTTCGAAGGCGGAAGGTGAAAGTTCGAAGTTCGAAGTTCGAACTTTCCCAAGACCCAAGACCCAAGACGCGAGCCTGTGAGCCGCAAGACCCAAGACTCAAGACCATTCTCACTTTCGAATCGTCGGAGGGACTGCGGACAGTAACCCTGAATCTGAGGTACCGAAGAGTTCCTGCCCAACCACAGGTCCGGTTGACCGTACGACGATATATCCGCCGGCCTGCCCTGCGCTCAGCGGAATCAGTTCCACGAGGGTCTTGGATGTCCTGTCGCCTGAAGAAAGGACGAGCGGCTCCGAAAATCCTCCAACCAGTGCTCCGTCCGAGGCATAGAGCTCTACGCTCACATGCACTGTCTCAGAACCGGGGTTGAAGAAGGCCAAACCCGTAAAGAAACCTTTGCTGTTGGCCACATGTCCAAACACGGCCTCTCGAAACAAGCGAGACTGGAGGGGCAGAGCGGCCGCCAGTCGCAAATCTTGCGGGTCGCCGAAAATGACATCACCGATCACACCCAGACCGCTCGCCTGCAGTACAAGCGAACCTACCAAAAGCTCAGTCGAGCCACCGGATTGAAACAGGTCGGCAGCATCGAGTTCAATCGATTGCCCTGACCCAAGGTCGAGCGGCCCTGCCGGGATTGATTCCTTTGTCCCTTCCGGAACAGTTTCGAGGACAACCGTTCTGGGAAACTCGGAAGTGTTGATGAGCTTGATGCTGGTGAAGAAAACGCCGTCGCCCGATGCCAACTGCGCTGAGTAGGAACTGGCCGGCCAGGAACCCAGGGCTGCGTTCAGACCGATCACCGTACCGGACAAACCCGCTCGGATGGCTTCAAACCCTGCCACCCCCTGGCCGACAAGAACGTCAACCTGGATATACCCATCCTCAACGTCGCTTACGCCCAGCAACTGAGAGACAGAGCCGAAGAGTACTCCTTTCGGATTGATCTCAAACTCCACCTGTTTCTGTTGAGAGCTCCCCTCAGAACTAAAAAACAGCTTCAAAGATACCGTTGCGGAGCCTTCCCCGGGGTTTGCCAGGCTCAAAAAGGTTTCGGCGGGTTGGCCTCGGAACGCTGTTTCGCCCTCATATACACGCGTAAAGTACAGGCGCCTGGACTGAAAGGTCACCGCAACAGCACCATCAAGTTTTTTCAGCTGGAAGTCACCAAATTGTGTGAAGCTAGCCAAACTCGAGTCGTAATCCAAAGGGTCGGTAACCGGTACTGCAAGCTCGACCCATCCCTGCTGTGTGTCACTCATAGCAGCACCAAAGACTTCATGCCCGAGGCGGGCTCGCTGGCTCCCGGGGCTCAGGCTCCAGCTCGCAGGGTTCTTGGAGAATGGCAGCAAATCGCCTTCCCTGCTCCACGCACTAAAGCCCACGTCGACCTCCGCACCACCCACGTTCGCTACCGCGAAGGCCGTAAATTCATCCTGATCCCCCTGGTAGTAAGGAAAATACAGTTGGGTTGAGGGTGGGGCGAGAGTCATCCTCGCTTTCGCATCTGCCTCCACGTCTTCCCGGCTCAGGAGCACCGGATGATATTGGTTGGTCAGCCAGCGTCCCAGTTGTGACGTGTATCCAGCTGAGTCCCGAATCCCACTGGGGCCCCCGGGAATGATCTGATAAGCCTCAATCCCCTTTGGATTCAGCTCGGCAACAAACCTCCGGGCCGGCCCACTCCCAAACTTGAATTCGTTGAATCCGTCCGCGCGGGCCGAATGTGCCGACGCGTCAACAACTTCGTAACCTCCGGATCTGGCGATTCCGAGAAGATTCGGCGAAAGATTAGCAAACCCGCCAATCGGAGGAACACTGAAGCCGCTTCCCAGTGAATGACCAAATGTCACTCTGTGAAGTAATCCCCAGCGGTAGTCTTCCTGATTGGTCGAATTGCCAAAAGCTGCGGCAAAATCATCTCCGGCCAGAAATTCAAGAGCTTCTTGAAGGCTCCGCAGAATCAGCGTATCCCGAGCCTCTTCGGGACTGGCCAATCCATCGATGACAAAGAAGTTGATGCCGGAGGCACCCACTCCCTGTGAAGAGTCGAATTCATCGAGGAGATGTCTCAGAGCCGAAAGAGACCGTTCGCTGTCCGGCCGCTGTTCGCTCAATCCAAGTCTTGCCAGAGTAGAGTCAATGGTATTTGCCAGGATTCGGCTTCGCCAAACTGCATAGATCGTCGCAGCCACGCTGTCCTGGACCTCGGCAAGGTCCGGGGCAACAAGGTTTTCGGGATCGTCGCCAGGATCGTATCCCTCTCGGATGCCTGTCGGTGTCTTGAAGCTCCATGCCCTCAGCCGCTCGACTGCAGCGGCTACCCGATCATCGTCTTGCAGCTCTTCCAATTCTCCTGTAGCTGCGTCACCCTGATCGTCAAACGCACCAAGAATAAACGGTACGAAGACTTCGGCATCCAGTAGATGGTTATCGGCTTGCATCGCTTTCAAATCGTCAAGCGTGAACTTCCGCCGGGTCCGGATTTCCTCGATCAGCCTTGCAATACGTCCCATCCGGATGCTCGTATACCCCGGAGTTAAGTAAAGAATTCCGCCGTCGGCGCGGTGGTTTCCCAAGACATGGTTGTTGAGTGTGACACCAATAGGGTCGCTGTTCCCATTGGCAATGAATCCCTGTCCGGGATTCACGACTTGCGGCATTTCGTCAAAGGGCAGCACCTCATAGGCGAGAGCCTGCCCAGGCTGAGCGTTCTTCACTGGAATCCATTCATTTTTGTTTTGATGGGTTCCATCTCTGACAAACCAGGGTTCGAGACCATCCACTGCTCCGCCCTGCAAGTCTTCACGCAGGGGAAGCTCACCGCTTGTGAAGTAGGCAATGTTGCCCTCAATGTCTGCATAAGCCCAGTTCTGTGAACCAAAGTCAAAAAACTGAAGTGCCTCCTTAAAGTCCGCCACACTCCGAGCACGGGCAAAACGCAAAAAAGTCTCGATTTCCCGAGTAGCTCTCCAACCCGAAAACTGGACGCTTAAGCCCTTGGGATTGAACAGGCTGGAGAAATCTACCGCCACAATCGGCCCCATATTTCGACGAGGAACGAGAAATGCGTTTGCACCCTCGAACTCACCAACCTCAACCGGCTCGAGATCGTCCAGGATTCCGCTGTCGGTCCTATTCGCCCGGTAGGTCTGAGGAATCACGACTGCCTCTTCGACTTCTCCATCAAACACCGTCCCCTTTAGTACCTGGGCAAAGATGTCAACGGACAATTCCTCTTCGAAAGCATCTGTAACATCCATGGGATTTACGGTCGCACCCCAGCAGATCCGAGAATTACATCCCAGCGCGAAACTCGGAACACCTGGAAAACCAACACCACTCACATTGATCTCACCCCACACCGGATCATCGGAGACCACAAGATGGGCCTCATAGAAAACCGAAGGCATGCTCAGTCCCAAATGAGGATCATTGGCCAGCAGCGGAAATCCGGATTCTGTCAACTGTCCCCCGATAACCCAGAAGTTGCTCCCAGCAGCAGTCGTCCGGTTTTGCAGTTCCCGCAGAAAAGGAATCCGACTGATCCGCTTCAAGTAAGTTCTAATCAGGTTCCGGGTTCGAGGGCCCATCTTCCTCGCTCGACTCGCGTCAACCGCAACCGATTCTTCTTGACCCGGCGTGCTTCGAAGATTACTCTGCCCATTCTCCTTCTGAATCGAGATAGATGGATCAAAGGGAGCACTTCGAAACAGGTCTTGATAGAACAACTTGGTTCCGTCAAACCCCCGACTATCGCCGGCCTCCTGGTAAGCCATCAGAGCATCGGTTCGGGAGAGGTCCCCAAAATCAAATGAGAGCCCGAATGCAACGCCTTTGCTGACCGTCACCGTATCAACCG
>JAUVSF010000200.1 GCA_030597245.1 Acidobacteriota bacterium | reverse complement strand
TCTCGTCTCTGATGAGACCGGTCTTCCGGGTCACATCTGTGAAGGTGCCGTCGCCGTTGTTGTGAAAAAGACGACTCTGCCCCCAAAAACCGCAGAAAAGGTCGTCCCAGCCATCGTTATCGTAGTCACCAATGCAAACACCTGTTTGCCAGCCAGTCTGGGCCAATCCCGATTTCCCGCTTACATCGACAAAAGTGCCGTCTTGATTGTTTCTATAGAGACGGGAAACAGGGGCGTTATTGGCCGTATACGTTTCCCCAAAGCGAACGCCGTTTGTAAAATAGAGATCAAGCCAGCCGTCGTGATCAAAGTCAAAAAAAGCAAGTCCACTTCCCTTGGTCTCAACAATATATCTCTTGTCCTTAACACCTCCCCAGACGTTAACGGCATCGATGCCGCTTTCCGCAGCTACGTTCGTGAAGGTAACCGGGTTGGTTTCAGAGGATCGTTCCACTGGTTCCTCTCGGCCGGTCCCTTCACTGAACCCGAACCAGCCTGTCATCAGGAAGACAACGCCTATCAAACCAAGTCTTTCAAGGTGGGCGCTTCGTCTTTTCAGGTGCAGCAGTCGGACTACCGAATTCCGGTCGCTAAGAACCATGGTCTTCATTCTACCTGCTATCCGAGGTAGCTTCACAATTCTCAGCTGTGGGATTTACCACGAAGATGGTGTGTTGTTATGTCAAGAGGAAAAACAGCAGCCGCGACGAAGTCATCAAATGAAGCCGGTCAGCGTTTAGCGTAATGCGCCCAACCTTGCGACTTCGCTCTCCGAGCTACGGCGCCACAACGAAAGGTCATGCCTCCGCATGCGTGCTGAGTTGTTGGGTGGGATGCAAGATTGGTACACGATCCGTGCTGAACCCGTTGGTTTGCGGATCATGCGGAGGAGGGTCTTTCAGGGCGTGTTGCCCAAAAGGGCACCCTGCCCAAATCCGAGTCTCGATGCTCGAAATTCGAAACAAACCTCAAGCTCGAATATCTAATGACTGAAACAGGCTGTCGCTTATAAGCTATTTAGAAGCAGTCACTTCAAGACGTTTAGACCTTAGACCTTCAAATTTCGAGTTTGTTTCGAGCTTCGAATTTCGAGCTTCGAGCTTGGTCTGTTGGGTTTGGGCAACAGACCCTTCAGTTCCCGCGCATCTCTGGAAGCTGTGAAATCTCCTGACGTGCGGTTAGGAGGCGGGATTAACCACAAAAACACCAAGGACCCCGACGGAAGTTCGAAGTGCGAACTTAGAACCACCATCAAGGCACCAAGGGCATCAAAGATGTATGAACGACGATGATCTACACTCATGTCCTGAATCGCGGAGGTCTGGGATATCAGAAGTCACGCCAAAGGGCACGGAACTTACGCCGCATGACTAACACCACATAACAATCGGTTCCAGCGGACGGCGCGGTGGCGCCACCGCCGAACCGCAACACTAGCTTCCTCTTGAGAGTATGTGCATATTAGCCTAGTATTGTATGCATAAACCGAGGAGGCGAATATGAGAACCACTCTCGATTTACCTGAGAACTTGCTTACCGAGGCAATGAAGGTCACCCATACAGATACTAAGACTGCTGTTATTGTTAAAGCGTTAGAGGAATTGGTGAGAAAATCAAAGATTTCCGATCTCAAGAAATACAAAGGGAAGATTGATCTAGATATCGATCTTAATTAAATCAGAGATCGACATTAATGGAGGTTTTGGTAGATACGTCGATATGGATTGACTATTTTCGGAGTGGTGATAACTCGAAAGACTTTGATTTCCTAATAGATGAGAATCCCATCGTCACCAATGACATAACACTGGCCGAATTAATACCCTATCTAAAGATAAAGAAGCAAACGAAAGTCGTTAGACTGCTTCATGAGGTAAATAAAGTCCCGTTAAACATTCGCTTGAAAGGAATTATTGAGTTCCAGGTAAAGTGTTTGAAAGCCGGGGCAAATGGGGCAGGGATTCCTGATTTGATCATTGCTCAAACTTCAAAGCAAAATGATTGCAGAGTCTATTCACTCGATAAGCACTTCCGGTTATTAAACGAAGTATTGAAAGTCAAGCTGCACGGATAAATAGGCTAACAAGGCCAATCAACTCGGACAGTCCTCCGCGAACTCCTGAACACAATGTCCGCCAGCGGACCAATTCCGCTTCCCCCGTGGCTTCAGGGGATGCCATCTGACGAACGTCCCTCATACACAAGTTTCGATCATAACTTCGCAAAGGAAAAACCGTGTTTGTTCTAAGTCCTTTGGGGACACCAGCAAGTCTTGACTACTCATCGTCCCGCTGCGGTCTGTTTTCGCTAAACCTATCTTCTTGGTGTCCCTGGTGTCTTGGTGGAAAACCCCCGAATTCAGGAATCTCTGGGAGACGATCCGTCAGCTTCCAGAGATGCGCAGGAGCTAAAGCACCTGCCTCCGCATGATCGGCAAACCAACGGGTGCAGCACGCATGCGGAGGCGTGGCCTTCAGGCCGCGCGCATCACCTGACCAAGTGGAAATTTCCAGTGATTTCCTTGGTGCCCTTGGTGAGCTCACGAGTCGCCCCGACTGAACAACGCTTCAGGCCAGGGACCGAGGGCTTGTCACTTCGTTTACGGTCAGAGAGAGTGCTGTTTCTGAAGTGGGCTCATTCGAAAACCAACCGGGATGAGCGAACCTGACACTACTGATTCCGAACGTCAGGACGAAGGTGCTGAAGAAGACTCCCAGGACAAGATGAGAGTTACGCTGTCAGGGGTGCGGTCAGTCACTTCTCTCGAGAACCACCCGGCGATAACTGGTCAGTGACGGCTTCCCGTCATCACGCACCTCCAGAATCAGATGTACCGTTTCACCGGACTTGCCCGCGGGCAATGTCACCTTGGTTGTGGGGCCGAACGCATCTTCCAGATCAATCTGCTCCAATCCTGTTCCTGCACTCGTTCCGGCCTCAGGATAAACCCACCAGCGATAAGTAAGAGCGTTCTGATCCGGGTCGCTGGAATCGGAGGCATCCAGAGTGACCGGTTTTCCCGGCCGCACATTCACAAACAGCAGCGACCTGGTCCGATCGCGATTGACGACGGCAAACGGTGCGTGGTTGGATTCGGACCGCGCTGCCACGCGCCAATCCAGTCTGACCTGGAAATCCGACTGAAACGCGGGTCGCCAGCGCCAGACCGACGCCCGGATATTCTTTTCCTGGTCAACCCGGTCCTCCGCGTCCCGCCAAAGGCGGCAGTTCTTGTTTTCCTCGATTGTGAACCGGCCGCCCCAGCCGCCCCATTCGGGGTGCGCGGCCTCACTCAGGCTATTCGGCAAGAAGTAGAACCAGGAAGGCGTATCGCCCTCCTTCATGGTCGAGTGTGGATTGGGCGCCGTCCAGGTACGTGTAGGATAGAGTGCACCGAGCGGTCCATGATTCTTCCGCACGTGGGTCTCAATCCAATCACGCGAGGTCAGTGATTCATCTCCCTGCAGATACATGCCGCGAAAAACCGCCTCCCGCCGGTCCTGTCCCGGCCTTGATTTTGACAGGATGTAAAACAGGTTGGGAAACTCCTTCAATATCCAATCGGCAATCTTATCTTGATCGGCGATGTCGTAAATCCGCAGTTTGGCGGTGAATTGTCGCAATCCCTTTTCCCCCCGATCCTCTCGAACCCGCCATAGCGCCTGGGCCAGATCGGTTTGACCGCCCCAGATCGTGATGTTGACGGGCCGAGGATCGGGCCGATCCACGACCGACACAATCCAACGCGATCCTTCCGTGTCATGGTCCTCACCGATCGCTTTTCGCCCTCGTTCCGGATTTCCTGACTTGATCCGCTGGAGCAGGGATTCCGTCGCGGGATAACCTTCGGCATGCTGGATGAGTTGATTCCGGACCTTCCCGTAGGCGGTCACAATTTCTCGGATGAGCCGTGGTTGGGTAATCTTTTCCTTCAATTCTCCTGGTGTGCCCGAGGCGGTCGCGATCAAGCCCTCAATTTCAAATTCATTGGCATACAGCATGAGTCGAATCAGGGATTGCTGATCGTCAGGATCACCTCCAATATCTGTGAGAACGAGCAGACGTGGCTTTTGCCCGGCGCAGACAGCGACGCAGGGGGCGACCGTGAGCAGGAGCAGGGAAATAATCGTCAACCGCAGATGCGAATATCCTCGAGTGTACATGTCAGTTTCCAGTCCGGTGGTAGCGGGAACTCGTTCACTTTCGTTTTGCCACCTCTGCTCTTACCTTGTCGAGCACGCTTTCGAGCGTTACGGGTAGACGACAGGGAATTGCTTTTTCGCGAGCCAGTCTATCTGCGCTGATAAAGCGAGTAAAGTGGGCGAATTGTCTCAAAATGAATGGATTCGAAACGGATTCGTTGCCTCACTCAAGAATCTAGTCGAAAGGGATAGAAAGGAAGCCTTCGTGAGGTGCACGCACCTCCAAAACGAAAGGCAAGAAGAAAGGGACAGAGTTGTTTCTCTTCCGTCTGGAAAAGCAGGAGCGCGGCGGGCCTCCAAGCGGTAGGCAGGCGCTTCCGTGTTGGCCGTGGGCCGAGGGCCTTACTCCGCCACCTCGAACGTTAACGACGCCCAATAGCTTTCATAGCCGTGGTCCCGGCCCTCGACCTCGAACAGGTGAATGCTGCGGATATACCACTTTCCGGCGCGCGTTATCGGAATCTCCGCTCGTCCCTCCTGGTCGGTATAAACGAGTTCGAAGGCCTCTTCGACGCCAGCCGTTCCCGCATGGAGAAGCAGCCTGGGAAGCGGTTTGCCTCGAAAAAGCACCTGGACCGGGAGCTTATCCCCCTTCTTCAGCTCGTACGGATTGGCCTGTGGCACAATCTCGACGGTCAATCCGAGAGGCCGGTCGTAGTTGCTACTCCGTTCCTCTCCCACCTGGACATAAGTCTTGACGTACTTGCTGTACTCCTCCGTCTCTGCCCGATCCGCAATCCCCTTACGCCGCCGTTCCTCCAGGACATCGGGCAAGCCGTCGTGCTCCAGATAGGCCCTGTAGTCGTCGGCTGAAAGCCGGATGCTTCTGGGGCGGGTTGCCAGACCGATCCAATAACCGCCTGGCCGATCGGGACGGAAGGCCAATCTCAGCCAGTTCCCCTCGACAAAAAGCTTTCCCGGCTCAAAAGCAATACCCGACGGTCCTACCGCCTTCAAGGCGACGATTCGATCCGGCGTGACGGCGTTTTCAGATTGGACAAAGATGAACCCGTTCCCGGCACTGATAGTCAGCTCAACACCGGGTTCAGAGAAGTAAGAGCTGCTCTCCAGCCACATATCGTGACCGTAAACACTCATAATGAAGAGAAATGCAGTGATCGCTCTCAAAGCCTTTGCCACCTTAACCTCCCTCTTGTTCCATCCGCGTCACGGCTGCTTCTTTCCTGCCGGACGGACTGCCAACCTGCTTTTCCGAACGGTTATCCGCCGCTGCGGCAAAATCCTCCGTTCCGTGTCCATTTTCCACGCTAAGGGCTCTGCACACAGGAGAGCGCTGTCCGTCCTCTCGATTGTAAACGGGGACATCGTCCCGGACAACCGAATCGCTGGAAGTTCGCACTCGCTGTGCCGGTCGCCATTCTACAAGCTCGGCTCTTAGAACTGTGGAATCTTTAGCTGTTCTCCACCTTTTTGAGCGGACTCATGGGCCACGATTCCTGGAACCGTCATGTCGAGTGAGATACTCAGGTTGATGACCGGTTCACGTTCTTCGACAAGGGCCCTGACAAATTCATGACTCAGAAATGGATGTGAGCCCCCATGTCCCGGATTATGGGTCATGGTTCCGGGCAGGCGATTCCAGTAGTCCGGCAGCTCTTTCCAATCAGGAGCAGCCGGTCCCTGAAGACGGAGCGGCTGACCGCTGGAACCGGGCATATAGAAAGTCAGTTTGGTTCCAAACCATTGAGCCCGTTCCCCTTCTGCTGTTCCGTCCCAGAACACATTACAGCGGCACATATGGTTCTTATCGGTCTTAAAAAGAGCTGAAGCCGCATTAAAAGGGTTCTGATAGGCATTGTCTTGGAGTGCGGGGTTGTCCGGATTCCCCCAGCCCAGACACGAAACCTCGGTCATCTTCTCTCCGGTGACTCCGACCAGTAAACCCGTTGAATGAGTGGGATAGAGCATTGGCGGGTAACCATAGCGCCAGGTTCGTTCTCCCTTGTAGTAAGAGAGTGGAGAAATCCTGTCACCTATGTGAGGATGGTAATATTCGACCTCACTATAGAAAAGCTCACCGAATCGATTCTCCTGGAAGAACTCCCGGGCAGCGATGCAGTAATGCCGGTAATAGCTGGTTTCAGCCATCATATACTTCAAACCTGTAGTTTCTTTCAGTTCTGTGAGACGTTCCGCTTCTTCCAGAGTCAGACAGGCGGGGACAGCCGATATGACATGGAGTCCCCGTTCCATACACATCCGAACATGTTTCTCATGGTTTGGAGCTTCAGTAAAAACGGCGACGGCATCAATGTCCCGGGCATCACGGAGCATAATCTCCAGTGATTCGTATACCGTGTCACAGCGATATCGATCTTTCAGGCGTTCCCGTCGGTCAGGACGGAGGTCAGTCACTCCGGTCACCAGACAGTTTGGATGTTCATGCCAGTGAAAACCGGCTCCAAAACCTCCGCCCGCCACTCCAATCCGGATCTGCTTTTCTCCAGAATCCTGCTGACTGAAGGCACTCGTTGTGCGTGATGCTGTAATCGCAGCTGCTGAGGCGCCCAATGTCACCTTTGATGTTCTCTTGAGAATTTCTCGGCGGGTGATCAATTTCGGATTCATGTTTTCCTCCTTGGGTCTCTCTTCTTTCACCATACTATCAGCGGCACCGGAGATTGGATAACTCATCAAACTACACACCCAGGTACGACATTTCGTGAATTCATGAAGTCTCGTCAATCTTTCTGTCTGGCAACCGAGTTTCGGCAAGACTGAAAGCTTCGATGGACTACGTTCACAAATAGGCACTTACAGTCGATTCATTGACAATCCGCTGGTTCTGGAAGGGGTGCTGCCTTTCACGATTCTTCCCTGGCTCACGTTTCGACGCACTCGTGCCCAGGACGATGACTGGGGGCGGGCGCCAGTCGAACTCTCTGTATTGATGATCGCAAAGGAGTGGAGTACCGGCCGCTTCCTCATCGGGCCGGAGTGACAAGCAAGGATGCTTGTCTTACTTTGAATCTCTAAGCGGATGGAAATCTCCTGCCATGTCCTGTAGTTGACCCGCAACAAGGGGTACAACTAAAATCGAGACTCATTTTGAGCCGATCAGATATTAATCTTAATGAGGATCGATAATGGGAGGCGTTAGCGCCCTGACGCTGATGACGGTTGTTCCCCTGGTAGCGGGTGCGATGTGCCTGACAATTGGGCTGATACACCTTGGGCTCGGTCTCTCCCAACCACGTTCCCACACTCAACTTGCTTTTTCTTTGACTGCGCTGATGATCAGTGCGGCGACGATGCTTCAACCGTGGGTGCATAAGGCCGATACTCTTGAGGATTTTCGGCTGGCACTCCGATGGATGCTTGGTTACGAAGCCTTGTTCTGGCTTGGGGCCGTATGGTTCATCGTGTTCTTTGCTGATCTCTCTAACCGTTGGCTACCTCTTCTTGTCACGGGCTGTTTTGCCTTGGGGCTTTTATTCCAGGTCTTTTCAGAAGGGGGAATCCTGTTTCGCGAAATAACCGGGACGAATACAGTCGAATTGCCCTGGGGCGAAACAGTTAGCTTACCGGTTGGTCCCGCCTCCGGATGGAGAGTGGTGACAGACGCGGGTATGCTCGGTTTCTTTGCCCTCGGAGTCCTTGGAGTCCTCCACTTGATGTCGAAGCACCACAGAAAGCGAGCAGCTATGCTGGGAGTCAGTCTAGGCATACTCGCACTCTGTGCGATTCAGGCCACGCTAGTGGACCTCGGTATCCTTGACCTTCCTTATTTGTTCACTTACGGCTACATCGGATTTGTCTTGATCATGAGCTGGGAACTCATCAGTGATGTCCTCCTTGTCTCCGTTCTTTCTCGGCAGGTAACGGCCCAGGAGAAGCGCTGGA